>CABQAC010000250.1 GCA_902462035.1 uncultured Eubacteriales bacterium | reverse complement strand
ATCAACACCTCAAAGGCGAGGAATACAATAGCCAGAATCATCCCGGCGTTGCCAACGAACTTTGCCATTTTACGCCGGTTGGTCAAAATATCCGACGGGTTTTCCTCCAGCCTGAAAAAAGCGCGGTCCCGGCGCAGCAGCCACCACACGCCCAGCACCACGGCTGCCGCGAAGACGACATACAAGCCGTAGGAAAAACCAAGGTACCCGGCATCCGTCAATTCGTAGCTGAGGTATTGCTGCAGCACCGACAGCCCGTTGTTGAGGAAATGCATAAGGACGGTGGGCCACAGCGAGCCGGTGCGCACCGCTACAAAACCGAATACCAGCCCGCCGGCAAAGGCAAAGGGAATTTGCTGAATGTTGCCGTGCATAATGCCGAACACCAGCGCCGAACCCACCACCGCAAAGGTTTGGCCATAGGGGCGAAGCAGCCCCAGCACCACGCCGCGGAAGGCGAATTCCTCCGCAAAGGCGGGCAGCACGGCCACCACGAACCCGTACAAAACCAGCGCCATAGGGTCCCCTTCGGGGTAGGGCATGGCGGTCATATCCGGTTCTATGCCAAAACCCGAAAGCACGTTTAAAAATTGGGACACCATCATATTCAGCAGGATGGACGCCCCGCAGCCCGCCACGGCGCATACCAAAGCGGTGGAAGCCCCCACTTTGCGCTCGAACGGCAGGTATTCGGCCGTGCGCATGCGGAAGCAAAGGGCCAAAACAGCAAACGGCGCCGCAACCATGCCCAAATAGAGCAAAGCATATTGCAGGTAATAAACCACGGGGGAAAGGTAGGAAAACGCCGGGTCCCCGTTTTGGAGGTCGTAAGCGCCCATCATGCGGAGAAGAAACCCCATCAGGAAGGAAAACACAAAACTGGACGCCGTCATGCCCAGCACCGCCAGTCCAATGCCGATTCCGCGCCGTGCAATGGCGCGTTCCTGGGATCTGGCCTGCTCAAGGTGAGGATCCACCGGACGATACGCCGGCGGATAGGGGCCTGGAAAGCGAGCGCCGGGCCACTGGTTCATCTGACAACACGCCCTTTCGGTAGGTTCTGGTCATGGTTCTTATTATAAGAACGAACCAGATAAAAAGCAACAGCCGGCCGCCAAAAGGCGCCGGCCGTCGTAACCTTTAAACGTTCATCCAAGCGATTCCCACCGCGCCCAAGCCCAAATGCAGGGCCAAAACAGGTCCGATGGGCCGTGTTTCCACCTTCGCCGAGGGGTTTCGCTTTTTAATCTCGTTGCAAATGTTTAAAGCGATTTGGCGCTGGTCGATATGATGCACAATCACCTCGCTGACCGAAGGCGGGATTTTACCCGCCAGCAGCCGGACCATTTCGTACTTGCCCCGCACCATGATGTCGGACACCACGGCCCCATCCTCGAACAAAAAGAGGGGCTTGCGGTTGAGCATGGTGCTCATCGATTGGCGCACGAAACGGAACCGCCCGCCCCGCCTGGCCTGGGCGATATCGTCCACCGAAAAGGCAATCCGCACCTTATCCCGCAGCGAAAGCAATTGCGGAACGATTTGTTCCAGCGTCATGCCCGCCACCGCCATGGTCTTGGCCTCCCGTACCAGCAGGTACATGCCGCCGGCCGCCGAAAGGGAGTCCACAATGCGGATCCCCGCGCCGCCGCATTCCCGCGCGGCAATGGCGGCGCTGCTGTAAGTGCCGCTCAAACGGGAGGACAGGGTGATGCAAAGCACCTCGAACCCCTGGCTGCGCAGTTCCTGGAAGGTGCTCATAAAAGCCGCCACGCTCACCTGGGAGGTTACGCCCTGGCCTTTGTTTTCACTGATAACCGCCTCAAAATTCCCGTTGCAATCGGCGTAGGTCTCCTGAAAAATCTTGCCCGATACCGTATAACTGACGGGTACCACCCGTATGCTCAGCTCCTGAGCCTCCTGTTTGCTCAGGTAGGCGGTGCTGTCCGTCACGATTGCGACCATGTTAATCACCCTTTCGCAGATGCGCGTTGCAAAGAAAGGACATCGCCTTACTTTCGCACTATCCGCCGATCTTTCGGAACTTATGGTAACGGCGTTCCAGCAGCTCATCCACCGGCAACGTTTTGCTTTGGCCCAATTCCGCCGACAGTTCCCTGCGAAGCAGGTCGTATACTTTACCAAAATCGCCGCCCGCGGGCTCTGTCACCACCTTTTCCACCACGCCCATGGCAAGCAGATCCTGGGCGGTGAGTTTTAAGCATTCGGAAGCCTCCCGGGCCTTGCTCGCGTCCTTCCACAGAATACTGGCGCATCCTTCCGGTGAAATGACCGAGTAAAAGGAATTCTCCATCATCCAAACCTGGTCGGCAACCGCCAGCGCCAACGCGCCGCCGCTGCCGCTTTCCCCAATCAGCAGGGTGATCACCGGAACCCGAAGGGTCATCATCTCCATCAGATTTTCGGCAATGGCCTGGCCTTGGCCCCGTTCTTCGGCGCCCAGGCCGCAGTACGCGCCGGAGGTATCCACCACGCAGACCACCGGCCGGCCGAACTTTTCGGCCAGTTTCATCTGCCGCAGCGCCTTGCGGTACCCTTCCGGATGGGCGGAACCAAAATTCCGCGCCACCTTTTCCTTGGTCTCGTGCCCTTTTTCGGTGCCGATGACCGTGACCGGCAGCCCGTCTACAAAGGCAAGACCCGCCACCACCGCATGGTCGTCGCCAAACCGGCGGTCGCCGTGCATTTCGGTAAAACCGGTAAAAATATGGGTGATATAATCCAGCGCCGTGGGCCGTCCTTTGGCCCGGGCCGCGCAAACGCGGTCATAAGCGGTCATTGCGCTTCCTCCCCTTTCTCCGTGTTTGGCGATTGGTCACAAGCTACGCCGTGGAGCAAAAGCAGCCGCTTGATATACCCGCGCTGCTCCTTGCGGGGGACGATTTCGTCCACAAAGCCCTTTTCCAGCAAAAATTCCGCCCGCTGGAACCCCTGGGGCAGCTTTTGGCGGATGGTCTGCTCAATCACCCGGGGGCCGGTAAAGCCGATGAGCGCGCCGGGTTCCGCCAGGATTACGTCGGCCTCCATGGCAAAGCTGGCGGTCACGCCGCCTGTGGTTGGGTCGGTAAGCACCGCGACATACAGCAGCCCAGCGTCGCTGTGCCGCTTGACCGCGCCGCTGGTCTTTGCCATCTGCATCAGGGAGAGCATCCCCTCCTGCATCCGCGCCCCGCCGGACACGGTAAAGCCGATGACCGGCAGGCGGTGCGCCGTGGCATATTCAAAGAGCCGGGTGATCTTCTCCCCGACGACGGTC
>CABQAC010000249.1 GCA_902462035.1 uncultured Eubacteriales bacterium | reverse complement strand
AATCAAATGGCTTCGCACCTTGGTGTGCGGCCATCCTATTGTCGTCATCCGGGACGGAAAGCTGCAGCAGAGAGAGATGAAGCGCCTGCGCTTTACCATTGAGGATTTGATGGAGGGCCTGCGGCTGAAAGATATATTCGACCTGGCCGCCGTAGATTTTGCCGCTGTGGAAACCAACGGTCAAATCAGCGTCCGCCTAAAGCCAAAACAGGCGCCTCCCACAGCCGAAGACTTGAGCGTGCCAGTTAAAAACAGCGGCATCTCTGTGGTGGTGATCAGCAACGGCAAACTTTGCAGCGACTCGCTGCAGTTGTGCGGCAAAAGCGAAAACTGGGTCCGCGAAAAAGTGCAGGCGGAAAACCTCCGGATGGACCAGGTCTTTTTGATGACAGCCAATCACAGCAGCAGCTATTATCTGATAAAAAGGAGCGATGAGGGATGAAACGGCTATGGGTGGCACTGGCTATCTCCGTTCTCGTAGCCTATTTCTGCGTCGTCAGCGCCAAGGATGTCAACCATTCTATTCAGGAAATGCTCGACCAGCTTAGCGTGGCGCTGCAGGCGGTACTGGACCAGGACCTGGAACTGGCCAAGCAGAAAACCAGCGAGATTTGCGAGATGTGGGACCGTTGGAGTCCCATCGGCAACATGTATATCCATCACAACGAATTGGAACCCATCCCGACATTGCTCACCGCCATGGATGAAAACCTGAAGTCCGGCATTCTGCCCAGCTACATGGTGGCAAGCCAGCAGGTGGCTGGGATTTTAAATCATATTATCCAAACGGAAATGCCGTCCCTATCCAATATCCTATAACAAGACGCAATAAAAAAGCCGGTTCCCCAATAAGGGAACCGGCTTTTTGCTATCCTGTTTATTTATCTTTCAGCAGTTTTTTTAGTTCGTCCATAAAGGTGTTAATATCCTTAAATTGCCGGTAGACCGAGGCAAACCGGACATACGCCACCTCGTCCACCCCTTTGAGCATTTCCATGGCATATTCGCCAATGGTAGCCGACGGAACCTCCCTTTCAAAGGAGTTTTGCAGACGGACCTCGATCTCGTCCACCATCTTTTCGATATTTTCCAGCGATACCGGGCGTTTTTCGCAGGCCCGCACCAAACCGCGCAGCAGCTTTTCCCGGTCGAACGCCTCGCGGGATTTATCCTTCTTTACCACGATAATGGGAACGGTTTCAATAATTTCGTAAGTGGTGAAACGTTTGGCGCAATGCAGGCACTCGCGTCTACGGCGAATCCGTTCTCCTTCGTCCGCCGGACGGGAATCGATGACCTTGCTTTCCTCAAAACCACAGTAAGGGCATTTCATATCCAATGATCATCCTTTCGTATCCATAGGTCCCATGCCAGAAACCATAAAACGCACCATGCCTTTTTCCGCCGGGATACAGCATTTTGCTTTCGCTCCATTATAGCATACGTAAATTAAATTTTACAAGATATTCCAACCGTTTTTTTGCATCAAACCGCCGATAAAACGGATTCCAGCCACCGGGCGGACTGGGCCAATTCTGCCGGATCCCCGAAGTTTTCCCGGTACAGCTCCAAAATATAATCGCCGGAAAAACCGTTTTGCCGAAGCACACGTCCCAACCGGTTATAATCCATTGCGCCCTTTCCCGGGAGCAGGCAGTCCTGACCGGGCAGATGATCGTTGACATGGACGTGGATCAGATCCTCCCCCATTGCCTCGCATAAATCAAAAGGAGACCACCCTGCCCGCACCGCCTGCTTTAAATCCAAAACAAAACGGGCGTCTTTCCCCAAAGCCATCCGCATCCGCCGGATAAAGCCAGGGTCCGCGCTGCGGTACAGGTTGACATTTTCCTGCGCCACTGTCACGCCGTAAGACCGGCCGCAGGCCACTAAATTGGAAAAACGGGAAAAGTATTCCTCCTCTGTAATCACGCTTCTCCGGTCGCCGTGGATCACAAACAGATCGGCTCCCAAAAAACGCGCCGCTTCAAAAAATGCTTTATACTGTTCCAAAGTATCCCAAAAGCGGCGCTTGTAATCAGAAAACAGCATAAAGGTTTCAAAACCGGAGGAAAACGGGTGTACCGACCGTACGTGGGAACCGTAGGCAGTCATCATATCCCGCAGGGTACGGAGAAAAGAGGGGGTCAGTTCGCTGTAGGTATTGATAAAACACTCGAAGGTTCGAAATCCCAGTTCGTTAAGTGTTTGAAACGCCTTTTCGATCTCCATGGGATAAAGGCAGGCGGTCGAAACGCCAATTTTCATGCTCTCATTCCTTCTTTCCGCCCGCTGGCATCGGTTGTTCCCAATCAGTGGCAGCGCGGCGCTTGCCTTCCATTCTTATGCCGGACGCCGCGCGCGGGTTCCGCAGCGCGCCCTGGCTATGGGGCCGCATAATAAAATAAGCATACCACATTCCAGCCGCGCCCGCAATGCGCGGAATCGGGTTTCACCCCTTCTCTCCATGGAGAAGACTGGTTAAATTTATGCTAATATTTGTTCCTTGTTGCCGTCTTTTATTCCATGTATAATAAATCCATATGGAGGTGATCTGGTGAAAAAAGCCATAACAGCTTATCGTGAGGAAGTAGCGTCGATGGGAAAAACCGCGCGGCGGTTCTTTTCCGCCGGCTGTATCCTGCTGGCGGCCTTTGGACTATCCGCCGCCGTTCTCGCGGTTTTTTCACTCTCCGGCTCCTCCTTTCCGCAGCATCCTTCGGTAGCACAGGCTTTTTCTTTTCTGGGCCGCGGGGCGGTATTGGTTTACTGCCTTTCTTACATAACCGATTATCTAGGCCGTTCGCGTTCATAGCGCCGCCGCTGTTTTGCATGCGCTTTTTTATTAAGCGTTCCAATCCCCATGGCGCGGTACGCCAGCATGGGAGAAAGTCATG
The DNA here is from genome assembly GCA_902462035.1 of uncultured Eubacteriales bacterium. Lineage (GTDB taxonomy): Bacteria > Bacillota > Clostridia > Oscillospirales > Acutalibacteraceae > CABQAC01. Next base: position 381 of record CABQAC010000249.1, on the reverse strand, counting down.
GAAAAGACCTCCTCGATATTTTTTGTTGGGTTGGCAGACCTTAACTTTAATCTATCGGGGCGTTTCTTTTTTGTCCATAGCTGAAGCTTTTTTATCTCCACTGGCTGAGCCAGTGGTTGGATTTTTCACAACACCAAAAAACAGGGTCATCCGGCAAAGCCGGACGACCCTGTTTTAATTGAAAAAGACTTAGCCGTTGATGGCGGTAACAACGCCGGAACCAACAGTACGGCCGCCTTCGCGGATAGCGAAACGAAGGCCTTCCTCGATGGCGATGGGGGTAATCAGCTCCACGTCCATCTCGACATTATCGCCAGGCATGCACATCTCGGTGCCCTCGGGCAGAGCGATGACGCCGGTCACGTCGGTGGTACGGAAATA
>CABQAC010000248.1 GCA_902462035.1 uncultured Eubacteriales bacterium | reverse complement strand
GGCAGAACATGTCGCCTTGCTCCAGCGGCGCGCCGCACGCCGTACATTTTAAATCCATTCTATACGCCTCCAACTCTATACGCCTCCAACATCCCGGCGCAATAGCGCCGCGCGTTTTTTAGATAATGATAAACCGGCCAAAGGCAACTACCCGCCGCTTGGCCGCCTTTGCTGCGGATTTCACTTTATTATATCACGTCCGCCGCTGAAAAAGCAAGCCGCGCGGCGCATGGCGGCACACGCAAAAACGGCGGACAGATCGCTCTGTCCGCCGTTGCTGATTTTGATCTTATTGGATCAAGGTGACCTCAGTTTCCTTATCGAACACATGGATCTTCGCGGTGTTCAGCGCCAGCTTGATGACGTCGCCGCTCTTGGTGGTCGAGGTGGGATCCACGCGGGCAATCAAGGCGTTGCCTTCGCAGTTGAGGTACAGGAAAGTTTCCGCGCCCATCAGCTCGGTCACTTCCACATGGCACTCGACAATACCATCGGAATACTTCTGCAGGTCTTCCGCGCCGTCGTACATATCCTCGGGACGGATACCCAGGACAACGTCCTTACCCACATAGTCCTTCAGCACGTCGCTGGACATGGAAGCGGGAACCGGCACGGAGTATTTGTTCTCGGTGCCAAACTCCAGCAAATAGCCGTCGCCGCTTTGCTGGATGACCGCATCGATAAAGTTCATTTGCGGAGAGCCGATAAAACCGGCCACGAACATGTTAACAGGTTTCGAATACAGGTTTTGCGGCGTATCCACCTGCTGGATAAAGCCGTCCTTCATAACCACGATCCGGTCGCCCATCGTCATGGCCTCGGTCTGGTCATGGGTAACGTAAATGAAGGTGGTGCCCAGTCTCTTATGCAGCTTGGCAAGCTCGGTACGCATCTGGGCGCGCAGCTTGGCGTCCAAGTTGGAAAGCGGTTCGTCCAGAAGGAAGACCTGGGGTTCACGCACGATAGCACGGCCCAGGGCAACACGCTGTCTCTGGCCGCCGGAAAGAGCCTTCGGCTTCCGGTCAAGCAAATGGGAGATGTCCAAAATACGGGCGGCTTCTTCCACGCGGCGTTTGATTTCGTCCTTCGGGGTCTTGCGCAATTTCAGGCCGAAAGCCATGTTGTCATAAACCGTCATGTGGGGATACAGCGCGTAGTTCTGGAACACCATCGCGATATCGCGGTCTTTCGGGGCAACGTCGTTTACCAGCTTATCGCCGATATACAGCTCGCCTTCGGTGATTTCTTCCAGGCCGGCGATCATACGCAGCGTGGTAGACTTACCACAGCCGGAGGGACCGACCAGAATGACGAATTCTTTATCTTCGATTTCGAGGTTGAAATCGGAGACAGCGACAACGCCACCCTGATATCTTTTGTAAATGTTTTTCAGAGACAAACTAGCCATAATAAACCTCCTAAAGTGTTTGGGCGTTTACATGGGAAAAGACGCCCTGGAAAAATCTCTGTTTATAATATAACAGATATTCAGACCCAATAATATGCCTTTTTTGCCCAAAGTTCAAAAGTTCAATTTATATAAAACAGCTAAATAAAAAAACAATAACTACATTTTTATTCATTTTGACCCTGGAAAATCCGTGAAAGCTCGTCTGGGGTGATTTCTCTGCATTTACCGGGATTTAGGTCACTGTCAAGCGCTAAACCTCCAATTTTCGTTCGTTTTAACCAAAGGACCTCGTTTTCCCGCGCCAGGAACATCCGTTTTACCTGGTGAAACATCCCCTCGTGAATCCGGATCTCGGCCCGGGGCGTCTCCCCTTGCTCCAAAATCCGAAGCTCCGCAGGCAGGCAGACGGTTTTGTCCTCCAGCGTAATTCCGGCCGCAAACGCGCGGATATCCTCCGCAGTCAGCGGACGGCGAAGCACCGCTTCGTAACATTTATCAATTTCTTTTTTGGGGGATAAAATCCGGTGTGCCAAATCGCCGTCGTCGGTAATCAGCACAAAGCCTTGGGTGTCCTTGTCCAGCCGCCCGGCGGGAAAAAGCCCCCGGCGGCGGAATGAAGGCGGCACCAGATCCACCACCGTTGGCGCTTTTGGATCCCGGCTGGCGGACAGGACGCCAGCCGGTTTGTTCATCATCAAATACAAGTATCTTCGGTAACGAAGAGGCTTCCCCTCCACCTGGATGGCGGCCGTTTCGGGGTCGGTTTTCGCATCGGGCGCGCGGACCACGGCGCCGTCCACCGACACCGCGCCGCCGCGAATCAGGGACTGTGCCTCGCGCCGGCTGCCCAGTCCTTGGGACGCCAGTATCTTATCCAACCGTTCCTGGGGCATGCGCATCGACGTTCCTTTCTGTTTAGCGGCCTTGCCGCAAAGCAGCAAACCGCACGCGAAACCGGTATTCTCCGCCGCAGCGGATGCCGTGCAGAGCCCCGCAAGAAGGGGCCCCACCGTCAAGGCTTCTGCTTGACGCCATTATATCACAAGCGGACATGGTTGCCAAGCGCGCTATTTCGAGGACGCAGCCGGCGCGGAGGAAACAGCCGGCAAATCGGAAGAAACCGCGCCCGCGGGTTCGGAGGATACGGCGGACCCGGAGGAAGCGGTCCCCGGATTATAAATGGCGCTGCGGTCAAATCCGTGCATAAAGCCCCCCAGTTCGGTAGAAGAAATATCCCCGCCGATAACTCTGCCGTCGGCGACCAGCAGGTTGGCAAACACACCCTCCGGCTTGTCGGGGTAATTCATGATTTGATAAGTCCATTTTTTGACCCGTTTGCCCTTATACCTGCTCAGATCCATTTCCTGCTGCTTTTGAATGGCGTTGTAGTTCTGATAAACGTCATTAAATTCCTCCGGAATGATCACTTCGCAAATTTCGACGGGTTCGGCGGCGACCTCCCAGCCATATTGGGCCAGGAAATGCGCCCGGTCCGCGCTGGTTTCCGCCATCAAGCTATAGCCCGAGGCGGTCTGCGTCGCTTCCCCCTTGCCCGCCATGCACAGCAACACCACAGCCGCCGCCACCGCGACAAGGATCAGGGATAACACGATGAGCTTCTTTTTGGTCGCTTTGAAAGATACGATAAACAATGTCGTCACGCCCCGTTCCATGATTCTGATATGACATGTATATGTCCACGAAAAAGGGCTTATGCAATAAAAGGAGCCCCGTCCGGAAAACCGCGCGGCAAAACAACGGCAGGGGTCCCCGGAATTCGGCCGGCTTTTTAAGAAAAGCGCCGCAGCGGCGCGCGGCGGATAACACAACAGTCATGACCACCCGTAAAACGGGTGGCATGAACGAGCCCTAAAAGGGCATAGGA
>CABQAC010000247.1 GCA_902462035.1 uncultured Eubacteriales bacterium | reverse complement strand
TGGCGCAGGAGGCGATCCGTGGCCGTCTGGCGGAATATGTGGAGCAAATTGCTTCCCTGACCGATCAAGACGACGTGAAGGCTGCTTGCCAGGCATACCTGTCCACCATGGATGACAGCGACGCCAACCGCGGCGCTGCCGACAGCCTGATTGCCGCGCTGGAGAAGATCGCCGGCTGTGGCTGCGAAGCCGGCCAGCTGGCGAAGAAAACCCTGGCCGACAAGGACTTCCTCGCCAAAAAATCCATGTGGATTTTGGGCGGCGACGGCTGGGCTTACGATATCGGCTTCGGCGGTTTGGACCATGTCATCGCTTCTGGAAAGAACGTCAATATCTTGGTATTCGACACCGAGGTATACTCCAACACCGGCGGCCAGGCCTCTAAGGCTACCCCGGTGGGTTCGGTGGCGCAGTTTGCCGCCACCGGCAAGAGCGTGAAGAAAAAGGATCTGGCCGGTATTGCGATGAGCTACGGTTACGTCTATGTTGCCCAGGTGGCCATGGGCGCGGACCGCAACCAGTGCATCAAGGCTTTCGCCGAAGCAGAGGCTTATAACGGTCCTTCCATCATCATCGCTTACGCGCCCTGCATCAACCACGGTATCAAGGGCGGTATGGGTATTGCGCAGCTGGAAGAAGATAAGGCGGTCAAGGCCGGTTACTGGCACCTGTTCCGCTTTAATCCCGCCCTGGCTGACGAAGGCAAAAACCCCTTCTCGCTGGACAGCAAGGCGCCGACCACCAGCTACCGCGACTTTATCCTGGGCGAGGTGCGCTACAACTCCTTGACCCGTGCGTTCCCCGAGCGTGCGGAAGACCTGTTCGCAAAAGCGGAAAAGGCCGCCAAGGACAAATACGAGCATCTGCTCCGTTTGGCCGCTTTGTACGAGCCCTCGGCCGACTAATTCCATTCCAAAGCAAAAAGGCGCCGGCACAGCAATGTGCCGGCGCCTTTTTGCTTTACCTCCTACGGTGTGAAAGGCTTCGGGGCGGGCTTCTTCAGTTAAGCGCGCAAGGGGGATAACGCAAAAGTTGTATATACAAGCTAGAGGCCGAAATACCGCCTGTTTTTCAAAAAATAAAGTACGTACAACTATTTTCGCCGTGTTGTCAAAAAACGCGAAAAAAAGGGAAAAACAGAAGGAAAACGGGTAAAACTTATGGAAATGAGCCATGAAAGATGATATAATGGCGGTAAATGACTTTACAACGGCAAACCGCCTCCGAGCGCCTGTTTTGCCGCAGCTTTTTCCGGATATCACACGGTTGGGATGATCGGAAAGACGAGAAATAAGTAACGAGACGAATCGTAGGGATGGGAGAACAGCTATGGATTTGATCGGTGTGGTCAAGCTGCTGGGTGGCCTCGCGCTTTTTTTGTTCGGAATGTCGGTTTTAGGCGATAGTTTGGAGGCTGTGTCCGGAGGCAAGCTGGAACGGATATTGGAAAAACTGACCGGCAATATTATTTTTGCGGTGCTGCTGGGTGCGGTGGTCACCGGCCTGATTCAAAGCTCCTCGGCCACCACCGTCATCGTGGTCGGCCTGGTTAACGCAAAATCGCTGAAACTGCGCAACGCCATCGGCGTGATTATGGGCGCGAATATCGGCACCACCGTCACCAGCCAGATACTGCGGCTGACGGATTTACAGGGGGACAACTTTTTCTTGCAATTGGTCAAGCCCACCACGCTGGCCCCGCTGGCGGCCTTTGCCGGCATCGTCATTTTTATGACCGCCAAGCGCGCCTCCACCAAAAATATAGGCTCCATTTTTTTGGGGTTCGGCATTTTGTTTACCGGCATGTTCAACATGGAAGCGGCGGTCAAGCCGCTGAGCACCATGCCGGAGTTCGAGCAGCTGTTCGCCACGCTGAGCAATCCGTTGCTGGGCGTCCTGGCGGGCGCGGTGGTTACCGCGATTATCCAAAGCTCCTCCGCTTCTATTGGTATCCTGCAGGCGCTGTCCTCCACCGGGCAGATCACCTGTGCCGCGGCCTTTCCCATCATTATGGGCCAGAACATCGGTACCTGTATCACGCCGATTTTGGCCAGTATCGGCGCCAGTAAAAACGCCAAGCGCTCGGCAGTGGTTCACCTGTCGTTTAACGTGATCGGCACCATTATTTTTTTGGCGGCCACCTACGCCATTCAGTATACCGTGGGATTTCCGTTTTGGAACGATGTGATTTCCAAAGGCGGCATCGCCAATTTTCATACCATGTTCAATGTGGCGGTCACACTGTTGTTTATACCGTTTGCCAGGTTCCTTGAAAAACTCGCCTGCGCTATTGTACGGGATAAGGGGACCAGACAAGAGCTTGTCTCCGAAGGCATCGAGCTGGAAAGCCGCCTGCTGGCCACGCCGGTGCTGGCCATTGAACAGGGCCGCAAAGCGGTGGTGTCGGTGGCGGCAACCGCGCAGAACATGCTGGGGGACGCGGTAACCCTTATCGACCGGTACGACCCCAAGGGGTTTGAGCGGGTCAAGGAAAGCGAAAACGCCATCGATAAAATGGATGATAAGCTGGGCGCTTATTTGCTGGAGCTTTCCGAGCACGAGCTGGTGGAGGAAACCAGCCGCGCATTGTCCGAGCTGCTTCACAGCATGAGTGAAATCGAGCAAATGGGCGACAGCATTCAAAAGGTGGCCGAGTGCTGCAACGAGCTGTACGAAAAGAAATTGTCCTTTTCGGACGAGGCGCAGCGGGAGCTTGACAATATCGCGGCCGCCACGACCGAAATTTTGACGCTGACGGTGGATTTACTCGCCACGCGGGATCAAAACAAGGTGGCCAGCATCGAAGCGCTGGAGGAAATTATCGATTCGCTGGAAGCGCGGCTGAAGGAACGCCATGTGCTTCGGCTGCGGGAAGGCGTCTGCAACACCGAATCGGCATTTGTCTTTATCAACCTTATTTCCCTATTCGAGAAAATCGCCGACAATTGCTCCAACTTGGGCGTTTGCCGGCTGGCATACGACCGGAGTACCGTGCAGACCAACCGCCATGTTTTCTCCAAAAAGATCCATTCGGGGGATATCTCGGGCTATGCCGAGCGGCTGGAACGGTACAAAGCACAGTATTTAAAGGTTTAAACACGGGGGGAGGAGCCGTTCCTCCCTCCTTTTTATGCCCCGAGAAAGATTGACCTTTTTTGCCGGCTGATTTACAATAGATCAAAAGGCAAAAAATCTCCCTCCCCGGGCCCGCGGGGGCGCCAGGAACGGAAAGGATGAAACATTTGTGATTAGAATTGCGCCGTCTATTTTGGCGGCTGATTTTTCCATGCTGGGACAGGAAATCCGCCGGGTGGACGCGGCGGGC
>CABQAC010000246.1 GCA_902462035.1 uncultured Eubacteriales bacterium | reverse complement strand
AAAAGCCTGGTAATACGACCGGTTGGCCACTTCCACCGTCACGCCGCCGCAAGAAATCCCGGCGGGCAGCACCCGCACCGCACCGTCGCGCACCTCGATCTGCCGGATATAAACCCGGGGAAACAAGCGGATTTCCATCATGCCCAAAATCCCGTTTTGCCCTTCGGGCGAATGAGTGCTGTCTACTTCCACCGTGATTTTGTTTTCCCCGGCTTTCAAAAACGGTGTGATGTCGTACCTGTGCGGGGCGCACCAACGGATCTGCCCGCCCGCCGGACGCCCGTTGACCGCCACCGCCGCGTTTCCGGCCCGTTCCAGGATTAGCACCGCCCGGCGGCTCAGCCGCCGGCGGGGCAGATGAAAGGTACGGGTAAAACGCACCGCAAACCGTGCCGGTTCTTCCGCACCGCCGAAAAAACCACCACCCAAGCACGCGGGCAGCGTGACCATTCCGCGCCCGAAAGGGGATTCGTATTGCCATTCGCCTTCCAGTGGAATGGATTTCACCGCGCCGCCCCCTTTTATCGCGCTGCCGCGCCGTTTTTCTTTTTCATCTGGGCCAGCAGCGCGTCAATTTGGCCAATTTGCTCCAAGGGGATGGTTCGTTCCCCGTACCGCAGCGCGTTGTAACCGGCGGTGGGGATGGCCAGCGAAGACGGCGGCAGCGCTTCGGCCGATTTATCCATAATTTCCAACGTGGTGTCCGACTGGCGGATGGGAATCTGGCGTAAAGTCAGCCCTTCTACAATCAGCGCGTAGCCCCGGCGGAATTTTTCGGGTCCGTCGGCCATCCGGCTATATTCTTTGACCGCCCGCCGCCATTGCCGCATGCCGCTGACAACCCGCCGCCTGGCGGTGTATTCCGCGGGCAGCAGCGTCTCCTCTAAATCCAGGTAATATTCCGACGAATCATCCACCCGCACCGCGGCCCGGTCCTTGTGGAACAGCCGGTACACCGCGTCCCGCACCCAGCGGTACAGATTTTGAAAGGCTTCTAAAATAGAGCGCCGGTAGTAAACAACCAGGAAAATTAACACAGCGGCCACCGCCAGGGTCAACACCGCCTGAACCACCGGATTGGGCTCGCCCGGCTCCAGGGGAAAATCTTCCCCGCCGTTGGCGCCGGGGTCATCTGGGAGAGGGGCCTCGCCGTCGCTGAAGGACATGTTCAGCAGGTATACCAGGGCGCGCCGCAACAGCTCCCCCAATCCGGCGATTCCCAGGATGATCCAATCCTTCAGCAAAAAAAGCGCCAGCAGCAGCACAAAGATGCCCCCGACCAGCAGGATGTTATACCGCCGGATTTTTTCCGGCAGATGGGAAAGGGCGTGCCGCCGCCGCTGCATCATGTAATCGATGTTGGACTGGTTCGAAACAAGCAGATAAATGGCTGTGGCCGCCAAAAAGACCAACACGAAAGAAGGCGCGTCCATGGGCAGCCGCACCGCCCAAAGGATGAACAGCGCCCCGGCGTAAATGCCCGTCATCACCAGGTAACGCAGGTTGTTGATCACCTGGCCATACGGCAGGTAAAAAAGCGCGTATGCCACAAAATACAATACCCCGGCAAGCACTGCCGCGGCCACCGCGTTCCAAAGCCCCCAAAGCGGAAAGACCACCGCGAAAAAAAGCCCCATGGCAAAGGGAGCAACCGCGATTTTGATCAGGTTCTTTTTTACCGCCGAAAGATTGGTCCTGCCCAGCCCAAAGCCCAGCAGGTACCCCATTGCGCCAGGCATCAGCAGCAGTCCGGTCTGCGCCAAGGCGGCGCGCGTTTGGCCCGCTGGGGTAAATATGGCATTAAAGAAGTAGAAGAACGGATAAAAATACAGCAGCACAAACAAACAGGCCAGCGCCTTAAAAATACGGAACATTGTTTTTTGTTTCAAATTCAGGCCCCACCTTTCGCACAGACCGGGACGTTTTTTCCTTGGCGCCGGAAGGGCGCGCAAGGGAAAACTCCCCGTTTGAAAGATTTATTCTTTCAAACTTAGACCCCACCTTTCGCACAACCAAGATGCTTGCCGGAAATAAAATTATGAGGCGCCGGCCGCGCGTTCCGTTTCGGGCATACTTTTGGCGGCTGGATCTTGCGCGGCGGCAGGCTGCTTGTGCAGTTGTTCGTACAAGCAGTAAACCTCGCAGTCGTCAGGGATCTCCTGCCCTTCCTCCAAACTGCGCAGTACCAGCAGACGCACCCGGGCGCCTTCATACCGCTTGCGCTGCGCGAAGGATAAAATTTCATCGTTTAAATAAGCGGTAATCACCACAATATCCGTGGCGGTCAAACTAAGGCAGCGGTCCTGCAAAAAGCTGTCGAACGGTTCGGTCACGTTCAGCCTTAACCGGGCCAAAATCCGCTTCAGGTCCAGCACATGCTCCCGGCCCCAGCTTTCGGTGCTGATCACCGGCAGATCCTCGCCGCCCGCGCTGGTGTACGACAACAGCCGCACCGGCAGGCCGCTTTGCATGGTCTGCTCCAAAAAGGTAGCACAGACCCGTATGGCGGTTTCCAGCAGTTCTTCATCCGTCATGGTGTAATTGCGCGGATAGCTGGTTTGGGCGTTGATCAGCACCGCCAGGCTTTGGGAGGAGGTAAAGTCGTTGTTGCGCACCATCAGCCGCTGTTCCCGGGCGGTGGCGGACCAGTGAATTTTGTTCATGGGATCGTAGTCGGCGTATTCCCGCACGCCGGATACATAAAAAGGGTCGGGAATATAGTGCCGCTTCACCACCAAATCCCCGCACAGCCGGTTGGCGGCAAAAAAAAGTTCGTCTAAATCCACCGCGGCGGGCAGAACCGTTACGGTGGAATCCACTTCCATGGGGGCGGATAAGGGGGTGTTGCCCAGTAGGTCGGTTGCGACCACCGTCACCTTGTTTACGCCGAACACCCCGCGTTTTAAACATTTGACCCGCCACTTTCGCACCACACGATGGTGGCTTTTGAGCATGAAGAAACTGGGTACGAACCGGGTAGCACCCGTAACCACTGACTGGGAACCGGCAAAGTCCAGCCATTTGGAGGTGGTGATTTCGGTTTTCAGCCACGGCAGGGGAAGCCACTTTTTGTTGGACAGAACCTCTACCAGCTCAATTTCGTCCCCTTGGTCCGCCTCGGCGGTACTCAGGCGGCATTCATATTCCAAATGCTTCAACCCCAGGCTGCGGTACACTTTGTTCTGCACAGTGATGATTAAAAAGATCAGCAGCGCCAGCGCCACAAATTCCATCCGTTCGCGCCTTCCTTCCGGTGGGTCATTCGATGGGGACCGCAGTCTGTTCCACAATCCGCTCGATCATCGCGGCGGCCGTGGCCGCGCTCTGGCCGCTGTTGTGCCCC
>CABQAC010000245.1 GCA_902462035.1 uncultured Eubacteriales bacterium | reverse complement strand
CAAGCCCATGGCGCAGACCGACGCGGCAGCGGCTTCCAGCGTGTGTCCGGGGTTGGCTGCCACGTATGCCGCGGTCATGGCCGAAAGCTGGCAGCCCGTCCCTGTAATTCTGCTCATCATGGGGTGTCCGTTCCGGATGACAAACGCCCGTTCCCCGTCCGCCACAATGTCGATGGCGCCGGTGATGGCGATAACCGCGCCGGTTTTCGCGGCAAAGCTTTTTGCAAAGGTGGCCGCGTTGTCCAGCGTTTCGTCCGTTACCGCGTCCGTTATATCCGCGTCCACCCCCTTGGTGGTGCCGGCGCCCGCGGCCAAAGTTTTCACTTCGGAAATATTGCCGCGGATAACGGAAAACCGCACTTTTTCCAGCAGCTGACGGGCCGTATCGGTCCGCAGGCGGGACGCCCCCGCCCCCACCGGGTCCAGCACCGCCGGGTGTCCCAGAGCGTTGGCCTTCCTGCCGGCGGCGAACATGGCTGGAATGGTGTGTTGGTTCAGCGTACCGATATTGATATTCAGCCCTCCGCAAATCGCGGTAATTTCCTCTACCTCGGCCAAGTCATCCGACATAATAGGCGATCCGCCGCAGGCCAGCAGGATGTTGGCGCAATCGTTGACGGTTACATAATTGGTGATGTTGTGTACCAGGGGACCGGTTTCCCGGACCCGTTCCAGCATTTCTTTGAACATTATCTGATCTTCCTTTCCTTACTAACCGGGTAAAGCCCCGGCTCGTCATCTTAGGCTGCTTTGCCGCGCGGCCGCGCCTTTATGGCCCAGCGGACCAGCAGGCAAAGCAGCGCAGTGGCTGCCATCACCGGCAAAGTGCTGCCCACCGGCGTATCGGCACGCATCATCAGCCGGTACAAAACAAATCCCACAAGCCACAGCACCAGGTTAATCCAATCAAAGTCCTTATGGTTACTGTCCCTTTTCAGCAGAAAATAATCGGTCACCTGAATGGCGATCATAGGCGCGAACACCGAACCGATCAGGTATAAAAAGTCCTCGAAGCGGGCGATGGGGGTAAAAAGGGCAAGCGCTGTGCCCAACACGCACACCGCTATAGCGGCGGGCTTTTCCCGCAGTTTTTTCGAGATGCTCTCGCTGCTGACGCCGGCCGAGTACGCGTCTAAAAAGGTGGTGGTTACGGTGGAGAATACCACGATCACCAGCGCCGCGACCCCTAAACCCGCCTTCGTCATAATGGCCGCCACATCGCTTTCACCAGTAAAAATGGCGGCCCCCATGCCGATAGCATACATCCAAATACTGACAATGCCGTACACCGCCGCGCTGGTCAACGTTGCGGCAAAAGGCTTTTTTGCCGTTCGGGTATAGTCGGAAATCAACGGCAGCCAGGAAAGCGGCATAGCCACCGAAAGTTCCACCGCAGCGCCAAAGCTGATTCCGGTGCCGGATGCCTCCGGATGTCCGCCCCGGAAAACGGCGGTGCTTAACAGGATGGTCATGACGAACAGGGCGCTCATGGCCACTACGTTGACCTTAACCAAGTTCTTGATGCCCACCAGCAGCCAGACCAGGATCAGCGCGCCGATGATCAGGCTCCAGCCCCAGCCGCCGCCCAAATCCACGATGGAATTGGCCGCCGCCGCGCCGCTGACAATCATCACTGCCGTCCAGCCAACCAGCTGCAGTACATTCAATCCCGAAAAGAGAAGCGATCCTTTTTGGCCAAAGGACATTTTCACGGTTTCCATCGCGCTTTTTTCCGTTTTTCCGCCGATCAGGCCGGCAAAAAACAGCAAAGCACACCCGATCAGGTGGCCCAGCAGAATAGCAGCCAGTCCCTTGCCAAAGCCCAGCGGCGCCAGCAGCGTTCCGGTCAGTATTTCGGCAATCGAAACAGCCGCGCCAAACCAAATTAATCCGTTCGAAAATACCGACGTCTTTTTTTCCGTCATGCCATGGGTCATCCTTTCCATATTCTCCGCACCAAGCGCCGCCCGTTTTGGGGAAGCGTAAAAAAACGGGAAACGCCATGTGGCGTTTCCCGTTTCAAGCAAGGATAGTCCTAACTCCCTACGGTGGCATTACCCACATCAGGTTTAAAGGGTCGAAGTTCGAGTACTTCCTCTCAGCCTGCTCACAAGCTCCCCCGCTATTGATTTTTTATCATGATACCATAACCCGCACATCTTGTCAATTTTCTAGATTGACAAGCCCGATGAACTTGCCTTCCGCTGGAAACGGCTACTTAGAATCGCCAGGTTTTGCTTCGGGCGGCCTTTTGTGTATTTTCCGCATTCCGCAAAATCGAAAGCGGCCGGCAGCACCCTTATTGGGATGAAGGAAAACGGATTAAAAAAACTTTTGCAGCCGTCGTCATGCCGTGCGTGCCGAAAAAACGTGATTGCCGCCTGCGCATAGAAAGAACCGGGAAAAAGCGCTGTGCTTCTCCCGGTTCTTTTTCAAACGCTGTAACTTGGGTTGCAGGCTCTATTCGGTCTTTTCCTCCGGCATTTCCAGCACCGAAGTGCAGTGGGGGCAGCGGGTTGCCTGCACAGCGATTTTGGTGCGGCAGTAGGGACAAACCTTTTCGGTGGGCGCGGCGGCTTCTTCCTTCGCCTTTTTCCCTACCGACGACAACCTGTTGATCCCCTTCATCAGCAGGAAGATCACAAAGGCCATGATGACGAAATTGAGCACATTGGTCAAAAAAGAACCGTATTTGATCTGCACGCCGCCGACGGTCAGGATCAAATCGTTAAAATTGGTATTGGCAAACAACCCGATAAACGGCGAAATCAAATCGTCCACCAAGGATTTGACAATCCCCTGAAACGCGCCGCCGATGATAATACCGACCGCCAAATCCATCACGTTGCCCCGCAGGGCGAATTCCCTGAACTCTCTCAAGAACCTTTTCATTACGCTGTTGCTCCCTTCTCATTCCTCAAATTTTGGTGACGAACTGTTGCCTTTTATTCCACGGTTTTGCCGCCGACGCCCTCCAGCGCGAAGGAGGGGATATATTCCTCCTTTGCGGCAGACCGTTCTTGCACATAGCCGTCCAGCCCCAGGCTGAGCATCCGGTCAAGCACCTTGCCGTACTCCCGCTTGGTAATCCGGCGGTTGATCTCCGGGTATTCCGCCGCCCTGCCGCAGGGGATATACTGTGCCATCAGGCTGACCGGAAGCTGCGGCAGGCTTTCCTTCAGCCATTCCAGCACCTCGATGGAATTGCGGGTGTTGCCCGGCAGAATCAGGTGGCGCACCATAGTCCCCCGCCGCATCATCCCCGCTTCGTCGTATTCGGGGGCGCCGGTCTGCCGCGCCATCTCCGCAATTGCCCGGGAGGCATAGTCGAAATAATCCGGCGCACCGGAATAACGCGCCGAAACTTCCGC
>CABQAC010000244.1 GCA_902462035.1 uncultured Eubacteriales bacterium | reverse complement strand
ATACATCCGGTAAAGCATGGAGGCCCAGTCCTGTGCCTCGGTGCCGCCGGCGCCCGCGTGGAAGGTGAGGATGGCGTTTTTGCTGTCGTATTCTCCGCTCAGCAGAGTGGCCAGGCGCTGCGTTTCCATGGATTTTTCGATCTGCTCGATGCCGGCGGTGCATTCGTCCATCAGCGACAGATCCTCTGCTTCGTTGGCCAGCTCGATCAGGGTCAGCGTATCCTGATAGTCGGCGTGCAGCTTTTCATAGGCTTCGATCTTGCTTTTCAGCACGGCTGTTTTCTGCGTAATGCGCTTGGCTGTCTCCATATCGTCCCAAAAGCCCGGCGCAGCAGCCTGCGCATCCAGCTCGTCTGCCTCCCGCTGCAGCTGCTTCAGTCCAATGGAATTGGCCAGATCCCCGATCTGCGGTTCCATAGCCTCTAATTTCAGTTTCAGTTCTTCAAATTGCAGCATGGTCTTGCTCCTATCTCAAGTATTCCAATATAGTATTATACAAAAATTGCCGCGGCTTGTAAAGAAAAAAATCCCGTGTACAGCGTTTTTTTCGGATATGGGCGGTAAATGGCCTGCTTCACCGGCTTTTTATCTTGACATCACCGGTGGGATGTGCTATAGTACCAACGCAGGCTGCGCAGCGGCGCAGGACAATATTGGGCTGTAGTCTAGCGGTAGGACACGTGACTTTGACTCACGCCGTGGTGGTTCAACTCCACCCAGCCCAGCCAGAGATCGACAAATCTCCCCGGAGGTTTGTCGATTTTCTTTTCCACTCCTTTTTGGGGCTAACCATGATGGAAGCTTTTTTGCAAAATCATTAACCAAATGCGGCTTTTTTCACTATAGAAGTGAGAGCTCTCAGATAGACAAGGAAGGGAGGCGGAAAAATGGACAAGAATGAGCTGTACGAAAGAATTGCCGAGGCATCAAAAACGATTTTTTCTTTTTGTATGGCGAGAACGCCGACAAGGGAGGAGGCCGAGGATCTGGCACAGGATATCGTGTATGAACTGCTTAGATCGGCTGAAAACCTCCGCGACGAAAAGGCTTTCTACGGATTTATGTGGGGCGTGGCCGGGAATGTCTATAAGCAGTGGTACAGAAAAAGGCAGATAGGCGGCACCTGTGCCCTGACAGAGGCACTTCCGGCGGAAGGAGACGACCCGGCGGAATGGTCGGAAGAGGGCAACGAGGATATCCGGCTTCTCCGGCGTGAATTGACACTGCTGTCCGAAAAGTATCGCAAGGCGACCATTCTGTACTATATTGAGGGGCGCTCTTGCTCAGAGATCGCGTCTGCATTGGCGATTTCAGAGGGCATGGTCAAATATTTGCTTTTCAAATCGCGTAAGTTTTTGAGAAAGGGAATGGGTATGGAAAGAGATTTCGGAGAGTTGAGCTATAATCCCCGCACGCTGATCCCGCTGTACAGTGGCGAGGGCCCCAACCGCTTCAGCACCTTTATGCAGAGCAAGGTGCGGCAGAATATTCTTTGCGCTTGTTATAATGACGCACTTACATCGCAGCAGATCAGCCTGGAAACCGGTCTGCCGCTTCCGTATATTGACGATGAAATACGAGAGATGGAGATCAGGCAGATCATCGCGCGGGAGGGGAAGCGTTACAGGGCAAATTGCATTATCATTACCACGGAATGTGCGGATGAAATTGAGCGGGCAGAGGCAAAGTACCACGCGCAGCTGGCCGATAAAATGGCGGCGTTTATTCACAGCAGGCTCCGGGAATATAAAAGTATTGCATTTACCGGGAGCGACTTTTCCGAGAATACATTACGCTGGCAGCTGGCAACGGTTATGTTCCGGCTGGTTGGCGGCGTAGAGTGCGGGGCAGCAAAGGATGCACCAAAAACCGGATGGGGAGAGAATGCGTATCTTTGGTGTGTAGAAAGGCTTAATGAAAAGCACATTTTTTCCTACTGTGATGTGCAAAATCCGGGAGGCGATACGCTGTATTTCCTGGATTACTGGAAGGACGGTCTGGGAAAGGGGGATCACCGGGATTTTTACGGCAATGAGCGATATACCCGCCTGTTCTGCGATGTTTGCCGTGGGGAAACGAAAGCTCTCAGCAAGTATGATCTTGAAGCAATTGCCGAAATGGTGCGGAAAGGGTATGTCATGAAGCTGCAGGGGAGGTATCGGGCAACGGTTCCGGTTTATACGGCAGCACAGTACGGGGCGGTAACGGACATGGCCCGCGGCTTTATTGCCGCAGAGCTTACGCCGATCCTACAGGCCATGGATGGCGCCGCTGTGCGTATCCTTGCGGCTCATACCCCAAAGGCCCTGCAGCAGCAGGTTGCCGGTATAGCGGCTATGGATAGGTTTGTGGATGCGGTCTGTATTCCGGCAACCATACTTGTGGAACGGGAAGTATTGCATACCGCCTGGCATCCGCTTGAAATGCCGACGACCTATATGGTGCTGAACGACTGAGATTAGTCCGGATGACCGGGGGCCGCAGGGGATAATAGCCCCTGCGGCATTTTGTGTTTCCAAATAGGAAATAGCGCTTGACAAATTGCCGGAAATCCTGTACAATACACAGGCAGATGTGCGTGGGGTATTCCCGCTCACTTCATTCGCTGGCATAGCTCAGTTGTGTAGAGTCGCTCTACCGCCTTCGCTGTGCCTGCTCACTTCGTTCGCTGGCATAGCTCAGTTGGTAGAGCAGCTGATTTGTAATCAGCAGGTCGGGGGTTCAAGTCCGTCTGCCAGCTCCAAAAAAGAGCCTTAGTTTATGAAAATAAACTGAGGCTCTTTTCCTTTTTGCGAAACGGCTAAACCCATTGAAATTGCTGGGTTTTTAAGTCGTTCCGCAGCGGATGTTTCCGAGCAAAAGCCGTACGCCAAGCGGAGCATTCACTAAAATGTATATTATTTCAGCGGCAAAAAACAAACGAATTTTAAGCTATTTGTTACCTTATTTTACCTTATGATTACCTTGTTTTTACCTTATCCGAAGAAAACGCCGTCAGCCAGCGGCGGCAGTCCGAAATTATGGAGGTGAAAAAGTATGCAAGAAGATTTTAGCTTTATACGGCGCAGGAAAGGCACCGGATCAATCCTA
Organism: uncultured Eubacteriales bacterium; assembly: GCA_902462035.1. Taxonomy (GTDB): domain Bacteria; phylum Bacillota; class Clostridia; order Oscillospirales; family Acutalibacteraceae; genus CABQAC01. The sequence goes on along the minus strand of CABQAC010000244.1, from coordinate 288 downwards.
AAGGCTCCGAAGGGCGGGTTTTGCATTCGCATACCGATTGGGAAAACGCCGTCAAACAATACCCGCTATAAAACGGTTACCGGATTTGCTACGGTTGCGGAGGCTACAGCGGCGTTGGATGCCGCCATGGGACTCGCACCATCCACTGCCGAAACCGGGAAGACGGAAAACAAAACTTTCGGTGCGTGGTTAGAGGAGTATCTGGACTATAAACGCTCTACGGTCAATTCCGCTGATGTGGGAGTGCGCCCTATCAAGCAGAGAACCTTTGACGGTCTGGAGGGTACA
>CABQAC010000243.1 GCA_902462035.1 uncultured Eubacteriales bacterium | reverse complement strand
ATGACTTTGGTGGGACAGGCTTCCGCACACTTGCCGCAGTTGGTGCAAAGGGCGGGATCCACCTTCGCGCAAAAGTTTTCCACCTTGACCGCGCCGTGTTCGCAGGCCTTGACGCAACGCATGCAGCCAATACAGCCCGCTTTGCAGACCTTGCGGGTCTCGCCGCCCTTATCGCAATTGCTGCAGCGGACAATCGCCTGGGATTTTAGCGGCACAAAGCTGATCAGACGCTTGGGGCATGCCGCCACGCATTTGGAACAGCCGCGGCATTTGGACGGGTCGATGTTCGCTACCCCGTTGCAAACGGTGATGGCGCCGTATTCGCAGGCAGCCGCGCAATCCCCCAGCCCCATACATCCATAGGCGCAGGAACCCACGCCGCCGAACATCTGGGCGGCTGCCGCACAGCTCTGCAAGCCCTGATAGCGCATTTTATCCGCGGTATTATCGTGGGAGCCTTTGCAGTGCACCAATGCGGTTTTGTATTCCACCTGCACCTGTTCGGTGCCCAGCGCGCCGGCAATGGCAGCGGCCACCGCTTCGCCGCCGGGGGAACAAAGGCCTGCTTTCGCTTCCCCGCTGGCTAAGGCGGCGGCGTAACCGGAACAGCCCGAATAGCCGCAGGCGCCGCAGTTGGCGCCCGGCAGCACTTCGAGCACCGCCTCGGCCCGTTCGTCCTTGGGCACCGCCATCACGATAGAGGCGATGGCAAGCCCCACGCCCGCCACCAAGCCGATGGCCGTAACAATCAGGACGGCGATCAAAATTTCGTTCATAAAGCGTTCCTCCCTTCTCCCCTGATTTCCGTCATGCGAACAAGCCGTCGACCAAACCCTGGAACCCCAGGAAGGAAACGGCCACCAGCGACGCGGCAATCAAGGTAATGGGCAGCCCGCGCAGGAATTTGGGGATATCGCAGGATTCCATCCGCTGCCGGATCCCCGCAAACAACACCATGGCCAGCATAAAGCCCAGTCCGGAGCCAAGGGCGTTTACCAGCGCATGCACATAGCCAAAGGACAAATCCTCCTGCCCGCGCTGGATGACCAGCATGGTCACGCCCAGCACGGCGCAGTTGGTGGTAATCAGCGGCAGGTAGATACCCAGCGAATTGTACAGCGGGGGCATGTACCTGCGCAGCACCGTCTCCACCAGCTGGACCAGCGCGGCAATCACCAGGATGAACACGATAGTCTGCAAATATTCCAGCTGGTTGGGCACCAGCAGGTACTGGTACATCGGCCAGGTTACCGCGGTGGCCAGCACCATCACAAAGGTCACGGCGGCGCTCATGCCAAAAGCGGTGTTTAGTTTTTTCGAAACGCCCAAAAACGGGCAGATGCCCAAAAACTTGGAAAGCACATAGTTTTCGGTCAAGATCGCGGCGAGGAAGACCGCCACCAGGGATTTAACCATGGGTCTTTCCCTCCTTTTCCGCCCGCTTGGTGCAGTTGTCGCTCATGGGGCAGCCGCCGCACCCGGCGCATTGCTTTTCACCGTCGGTATTCGAAAGTTTATTGGCCACCGCCACCAGCATTCCGAACACGAAAAAGCCGCCGGGAGGCAGGATGAAAATCAAAATCGGATCCATAAACGCGCTGGTGACCGGCAGCCCAAACCAGGTGCCCGCGCCCAGCAGCTCCCGGATGGAGCCCATCAGCAGCAAAGCGGCGGTAAAGCCCACCCCCATGCCCAGTCCGTCCAGCACAGAAGGCAGCACCTTGTTTTTGCTGGCGAACATTTCGGCGCGGCCTAAAATGATGCAGTTGACCACGATCAGGGGCAGATAAATTCCCAGGGACTTATCCAAATCTGGTGCAAACGCCTTGACCAGCATCTGCACAATGGTCACAAAGCCCGCGATAATGGTGATAAACGCGGGAATACGCACCTTGTCGGGAATAATCTTGCGGGTAGCCGAAATAACGGCGTTGGAGCACACCAGCACCAGGGTGGCGGCAACGCCCATTCCAATGGCGTTGCTTGCCGCCGTGGTGATAGCAAGGGTAGGGCAGGTGCCCAACACCAAGCGCAGCACCGGGTTTTCGGCGATGATGCCCTTGGTAAATTCCTTGCGCAGCGATTTGGCCATCCTTAATTTCCCCCTTTCCCATCTTCGGCAATGGCGCGGTAGACGTCGAGCGCGTTATTGACCGCGCTGGTCACGCCGGTGGTGGTGATGGTCGCGCCGGTCATGGCCTGAATTTTTCCTTCGCCCCCGGCCTGGCCCGCTTTGTAGACAGAAAAGCCGTCATCCGGCGCGGCCTGTATGTATTGGCTGCGGAAGGATTCCTTTTCCGCGTTGGCCCCCAGGCCGACCGTCTCGGAATGGGACAGAATGGTCACGCCGGTGATCTTGCCGTCCGTGCCGACGCCGGTCATCACCTGGATGGCGCCGCCGTACCCCTTGGCGCTGGTGGTGATGACATAGCCCACCGTCTGTCCGGACGCGTCAATCCCTCTGTAGGGGCTCTGAGCTTGGCCGGGAACGGCCATTTTCTCAAAACTTGCCGCCGAAGGCAATACCTCCTGGCGGGAAGCGATTTGCCGTTCGGTCTCGAGCGTCTCGGTCGGGCCCTTGGTAACCGCCCGGGTGGCGGCCAAAAGCCCAGTCACCACCAAACAGATAACCGCAAGCACAACCGTGGGGCGAAGCACCTCTTTAACGTCAAACTTTTTCACGGTGTTTCCCTCCTTCGCCAAAGGGTTTCGGGCGGGTCAGCCGCTCGATATGGGGCACCAGGATGTTCATAAGAATAATAGAGAAGGACACGCCCTCCGGCAGCGCGCCGAACCGGCGGATCAGCACCGTAAGGATGCCGCAGCCCAAGGCGAAGATGACTTTGCCGCTGCGTGTCAGCGGGGAAGTCGTGTAATCGGTGGCCATAAATATGGCGCCCAGCAGCAGGCCGCCCGACAAAACGGCGTATACCGGGTCCTGCCCCAGCATCCAAGTCAGCGCAAACACGGTGCCGATGTAGCAAAGGGGGATCAGCGGGGTGATCACCCGGCGGACGACCAGGTAAATCCCCCCCAGCAGCAACGCGACAGCGCAGGTTTCTCCCAAACAGCCAGCCCGGATACCGGTAAACATATGCAGCAAATCCGGCAGGCTGTTCTGGCTGCCGTCGGCCATCAGCTTTAAGGGGGTAGCCGTGGTCATGGCGTCCATCGGCTGGCCCGACCGGTAGAACAGCGGTTCCACCCAATTGCTCATGGCGGCCGGGAAAGAAACCATCAGCACAATGCGGGCGGTCAACGCCGGGTTGACAAAATTTTGGCCGATGCCGCCGAACATCTGTTTGACCACCACAATGGCCACCACGCCGCCCAGCACCGCTATCAGAGGATGAATGGTCACCGGCAGGTTAAAGGCCAGCAGCAGCCC
>CABQAC010000242.1 GCA_902462035.1 uncultured Eubacteriales bacterium | reverse complement strand
CCGGCTGGTGTGGGGCAATTACATGCGGGACGCCGTCCGTGTGGACGACGGATTCTCCGGCCGGATTTGCATGAAACTCCATCAAGACCGATAAAAGGAGGAAGAACCTTGGTAACAGCATACGAAAAACAAAAAATGCCGACAATCCTTCCCATACCCACATCGGTCCATGGGGTGGCGCAGCCGCTTGTTTGCTTAAATGGGACTTGGAAGTTCCTCAGCAAACCCGTGGCCGAGGTCGACGCGGGCTCCGCGGATTTTACAGGATGGCAGGATGTGGCGGTGCCCCTTGATATCGCCTGCCGCAAGGATTTGAATACCGAGCCGCTGAGCAAATACAGCTATATTGGGGAATTCACCTACAAGCGGATGATCAGCATCCCCAAGGAATTCGAAGGACAGCGCGTTTTCCTCCGGTTTGAGGGAACCAACGGTTTTGCCGAAGCCTGGGTGAACGGCCAGTTGGCGGGCAAACACCAAAACGCCTTTTTAACCTGGAACTGTGAAATTACCCATCTGGTCAAGCCGGGGGAATCGGCTGTGCTGGCGGTGGGTATTGATGAAAAGGCCGACAAGGTCAGCAGTTTTAACCACGGCGGTATTGTGCACGACGTATACCTGATGGCGGTGCCCCAAACGCCGGTTACCCGGCTGCACGTGGATACTGTTTTTGACGAGGCTTACGAAAACGCCACCATGAAAATCCGCTTGGGTGCCGATTTCCCGGCCGGAAAACAGGGGGAGGTAACCCTGAACCTGTATGACCCCGACGACCGCCCGGTGGCGCTGGAAAACAACAGGGTGGCGGTGTCCGCCGAAACAGCCCGGCAGATGATAGAAATCGGTGTAAAACGGCCTAAAAAATGGGACAGCGAACATCCCTACCGTTACCGTTTGGAGGCGGTTTTGACGGTGGACGGACAGGAAACGGAAAAAACCTGCCGTATGTTCGGCTTCCGGCAGATCGACCTGCGCGGCAACCAGATGTTCGTCAACAACCAGGAGATCAAGCTGCGCGGATCCTGCCGCCACGAGACCACGGCGCTGACCGGCCGCTATGTGCCCAAGGAAACCATTGAACTGGATGTTCAGCTATTTAAAGAGGCCAACTGCAACTATATCCGGACCTCCCATTATCCGCCCAACGAATATTTTTTGGATATGTGCGACAAGTACGGCATCTATGTGGAAGACGAAATGGCGCTGGCCTTTATCGCCCGGACGCTGGATTATACCCAGCAGGATCCGAGCCAGGCCCAGCGGTACGTCTCCCACTTCAGCGAACTGTGCGAGCGGGACCGCAGCCATCCCTGCGTGATTATTTGGTCGCTGTGCAACGAATCCTTCGGCGGGTACAATTTCAATCTGCTCAACCAATATGCCCATCAGGAGGATCCTTCCCGCCCCACCAAGTTCAGCTATCCTATGACCATGCAGGAGGAACACGAGCCGATCGACATTTGGAGCATCCATTACTCCAATTGGAACGTGAACCTGGCCCAAAAACGGGATAACGTCAGCGTAGGCGGCGCGCCGGGCTACGACAAGCCGGTGCTCAACGACGAATACGCCCATATTCCCTGCTATAACCGGTGCGAACACAAGCGCGATCCCAACGTCCGCCATTTCTGGGGCGAGAGCCTCAAGCGGTTCTGGGACAATATTTGGACCACCAAAGGATCGCTGGGCGGCGCCATTTGGGCGGGAATCGACCAGACCGACGTGTTCACCGGCGGGGCAGCTTGCCTGGAGTGGGGCATCATCGACATCTGGCGGCGCAGAAAGCCTGAATTCTTCGGCACGCGCAAAGCGTATTCCCCCATCCGTGTGGTAAACGAGCAGGTCGCCTGCCTGAAGGGGGAAAAACCCGCCTTTATAGTAGAAAACCGGTTCAACCACACCAATTTTAACGAAATCCGTGTGGAGTGGGAAGTTGGCGGCGAAAGCGGCGTGCTGGCGCCCATCGACCTGCTGCCCCATCAAAAGGGCGTCATGACCGTTCCTGTTTCGAAAGTTTGGGACGGCCAGGTCATTCGGCTGCGCTTTTTCGACGCGTTCGGCTTCTCGGTGGATGAAATCGACCTGACGGTCAACGCGCCGGAAGAAAAGCTGCCCGCGCCCTGCGGCCGCGCTCCCGCGGTGCGGGAGGACGACCGGAGCATCGTGCTCAGCGGCGAGAACTTCACCCTGACATTCTGCAAAAAGTCTTGCCAGCTGGTATCCGGCTGCTGGAAGGGCCGGGAACTGCTGAAGGGCGGCCCCTGCCTGAACGCGCCTTACCTGCCGCTTCCTGCCTGGGAAGGCAAGCTGGCGGCTGTTTCGGTGGTGGACCGCCAGGCGCAGGTGGTGCTGCGGGGCAGCTACGGCGACGCCATGGATGTCACATTTACCCTGCTTGTGGATGCGGAAGGCTTGGTTACGACCCGTTACACCTTGGACCGGGTTGGAATCCGGATGCCACGCGCCATCAAGCTGCGTGTGGGCGTGGACTGCGGCGGCGTGGATGAAATCGGCGTATATTACGTGGCGCCGGGCCGTATGGACCATCTGTCCTGGCGGCGCAAGGGTTACTTCTCCGCTTATCCGGCGGATCAGATCGGCCGGACCGAGGGCGAATGCGACCGCCAGAATGGCGGCACGGACCCGGTCTTCGGCAAGGAGCCGGAAATCCCCTGGTCCCAGGACAGCAAGAGCTATGTCCTGTACGGCAAATACGCGTTGGATACCCTGGGCACCAACGACTTCCGTTCCACCAAGGAACATATCTACTGTGCCGCGCTGTCTCAGAAGGGCGAGGCCGGATCCATTGTAGCGTTGTCCGACGGCAGCGATTCCATCCGGCTGGAAACGCTTCCGGACCCCGCCGCCTTTGTGGACGACCGGGATCCGGCGGTGCGTTACGAGGGAACCTGGTTTGCGGTGGATGATCCAGCGGGCAGCTGGATGAACACCGAAACCTGGAGCAACCAAGCGGGCAGCTATGCCGAGGTTACGTTTGAAGGCACCGGCGCGGCGTGGATCGGTTCGGCCGACGTGCTGTACGGCAACGCCCACGTCTATTTGGACGGCGAAAAGGTGGACACCGTTTCCCAGCGGGTGGCCGGCGTGGAATTTGCAGGCGCTTCCCCAGGCTACGACAAGCGGTACGGCATCCCCATGTATTCGGTTACCGGGCTGCCCGCCGGCAAGCATACCCTGCGGATAGAGGTCGCAGGCACCAAGGCGCGGGACGCGAGCGACTGCTATGTGGTTATCGACGCATTCCGGGTATTGGGCGGCAGGCCGGACGACGTGAAGATGATGATCAATAACGACTTTAATTACCCCCATATCGCTTGGGGCAACTATTCCAAACCCGCCATTCTTCTGCACGACGGTTACACCAATACGGTGACCATGCGGCTGGCGGATTAATCAGACCAACTGGA
>CABQAC010000241.1 GCA_902462035.1 uncultured Eubacteriales bacterium | reverse complement strand
CCGCGCACACCTCGTTGGCCTGGTCCGCCGTGGCGGTGCGCCCGGTGCCGATGGCCCAAACCGGCTCGTAGGCGATGATGATCTTTTTCAGTTCTTCCGCGGTCACGCCCTGCAGCGCGATCTTGGTCTGCATGGCGACCAGTTCTTCCGTGATGCCCTGCTCGCGCTGTTCCAGCGTTTCGCCCACGCACAGGATGACGGTCAGCCCGGCGTCCAGCGCCGCACGAACCCGCTTATTGACGGTCACATCGGTTTCGCCGAAATAGGTGCGGCGTTCGCTGTGGCCGATGATGACGTACTGCACGCCCATGGCGGCCAGCATACCGGCGGAAATTTCGCCGGTGTAAGCGCCGCTCTTTTCCCAGTGGCAGTTTTCGGCGCCCACGCCGATACCCGTGCCCTTGGTCGCGTCCAGCGCCACGGATAAATCCACAAAAGGCACGCATACGACGACGTCGCATCCCGCGTCCTTTACCAAGGGGGCAATTTCCGCGATAAGGGTTTTGGCCTCGTCGGGGGTTTTGTTCATCTTCCAGTTGCCGGCGATAACCGCCTTGCGCAGCTGCTTGTTCATGTTGACAACCATCCTTTCGTTTTGGGAGGCGGCCGGCGTTCAAAAGGCCGGGCGATGCGCCTTCGCATCCGTTTTTAGACGCCGGTATCCGCTTTCAGGCCGCAAAAAACCTCCGCCGCCGAATTCCGGCAAACAAAAGGCACGGCAAAACCGTGCCTTTGCGTATCGAAACATTAGTCCTTCTCGTTCAGGCAGGCAATGCCGGGCAGCTCCAAACCCTCCAGGAATTCCAGAGAAGCGCCGCCGCCGGTGGAGATGTGGGTCATCTTATCGGCAAATCCCAGCTTTTCCACAGCCGCCGCCGAGTCGCCGCCGCCAATGATGGAGATGGCGCCGCTTTCGGCAACCGCCTTGGCCACCGCGACGGTGCCGCTGGCAAAGTTTTTCCATTCGGAAACGCCCATCGGCCCGTTCCAAACCACGGTGCCTGCGCCTTGGATGGCGCCGGCGAACAGCGCCTCGCTGCGGGGGCCGATATCCAGGCCCATCCAACCGTCGGGAATGTTGTCCGAATCTACCGATTTGTGCTCCGCGTCTTCCTTGTACTCGTTCGCGATGCGGTTGTCCACCGGGATAACGAAGTTGACGCCCTTTTCCTTGGCCTTGGCCATCATTTCTTTGGCGAGTTCGACTTTATCGTTTTCGCAGATCGAGTTGCCGATGGAATAACCCAGCGCGTTCATAAAGGTATACGCCATACCGCCGCCGATGATCAGGGTGTCGACCTTATCCAGCAGATTGTTGATCACGCCGATTTTGTCGCTGACCTTTGCGCCGCCCAGAATGGCTACAAAGGGACGCTTGGGGTCGGCCAGCGCGCCGCCCATGATCGAAATTTCCTTTTGAATCAGGTAGCCGCAGACAGCGGGCAGGTAATCGGCCACGCCGGCGGTGGAGGCATGGGCGCGGTGGGCGGTGCCGAACGCGTCGTTGACGTAAATTTCCGCCAGCGAGGCAAGCTCTTTCGCGAAGGCAGGATCGTTCTTTTCCTCTTCCTTGTGGAAGCGGACGTTTTCAATCAGCATAACCTCGCCGTCTTTCAGGCTTGCGGCCAGCGACTTGGCGGATTCGCCGATGACGTCCTTCGCCATTTTGACATCCTGGCCCAAGGCCTTGCTCAGGTAAGCGGCCACGGGCGCCAAGGAATATTTCATATTGAACTCGCCTTTGGGACGGCCCAGATGGGAGCACAGAATCACGCGGGCCTTGTGGGCCGCCAGGTACTGGATGGTCTTGAGCGCTTCCACGATGCGCTTGGGGTCGCTGATGTTGCCTTCCCCGTCGAAAGGTACGTTAAAATCGCAGCGTACCAGCACTCGCTTGCCGGCAACGTCGATATCCTCGACGGTTTTTTTGTTCAGGTAATTCATGTGGTAACACCTCTCTGTTTTTTTGTCTGTTTTGTTTTCCCGCGCGCCCGTCGTATCGCTGGGCGTACCGGTACCATCAAGCCGCGCGCCCTTCAGCGCGGCAAACGGCGCTGCCATGCGGCGGAAAGAACCTTGTTAATTATATAACGGCGGCGGCTCCTTTGCAAGGGATCTTGTGTAAAAATAAGGTTAGAGCCCGCGTGAAACGCGACAGAGCTTAATACTGGCCGCCTTTGCGCGCCGTCCCGCCGCCGGGCGGGGCCTAAAAAAGGGAACCCGCGCTGTTTTGCGGCATGGCGGGCGCGACCGGATTATAAAAAGAGCATATCAAAAAAAGCGGCGATTATTCGCCGCTTTGTATTTGTTATGGGGCCCGCCAAAACTTTCACGCGCCCGCGGCAAACATACCGCTAATCCCCCCAATGGTAACGGGTCAGCTGCCCCTGGGTTTTTAAAGCCGGGTATCCCCATTGGCGCAGCGCCTCGTACACGCCCACGGCCACCGAGTTGGAAAGGTTTAAACTCCGCGCCTCGCCGATCATGGGGATGCGTACGCAGTCCTCGGGGTGGCTGTGCAGCAAATCTTCCGGCAGGCCGGCGGTTTCCTTGCCGAACACCAGGTAGGCGTTGTCCGGGAACCGCACATCGCTGAATACCCTGCGGGCTTTGGTGGAAAAGTAAAAAAATGGGCCGCTGTTTTTCTCAAAAAAATCCGCCAGGCTGCGGTAATAGGTAATGTCCAGCAAATTCCAGTAGTCCAGCCCCGCGCGTTTTAGCTTTTTGTCGTCGATTTGAAAGCCCATGGGTTCCACCAAATGCAGCCGCGCGCCGGTGGCGGCGCAGGTTCTGGCCACGTTGCCGGTGTTTTGGGGGATTTCCGGTTCCACCATCACAATATTTAAGGTCGCCATCCGCTAGACCATCCTTTCGCAAAAACAAGGAATCCGGGGATTTGGATCGCCGCCGTTTTATTTTTAGTATGGATTTATTATACCGGCTGGTTTTTTGAAAAGCAAGCCATCCGTATTTTACCAGTTCGCGCCTTGGGAATAAGCTGCCCGCCGCCGGCGCATGCTAAAGACGGAAGAAACGGCGGTGCCTTTTTAAAATACCAAAAGTTCACACTTTTATTTTTAGCGGGAAGCGGGGATGATAACCATGGCGGAAAAATTAATTACGATATGGAGGATGTACCAAATGTACAAAAATACCATGAGCGTGGTCAAGGGCGTCGGCGCCGGAATGGCGGTCGGCATTGCGGCGGGCGTTGTGGGCGCCACCGTGCTGGGCAACAACAAGAAAGTGAAGAAGAACGCGCACAAGGCCATGCACGCGGTGGAAGACCTGTTGGGCAATGTGCAGTATATGTTCAAGTAAGGCTTTCTGCGGAAAAGGGAAGGGAGCGCCGGAATTTCCGGCGCTCCCTTCCTTTTTGACAGCCATTAGGCGGAAAAAAACCCCCGGTTATACCGGGGGAAGGAAAA
>CABQAC010000240.1 GCA_902462035.1 uncultured Eubacteriales bacterium | reverse complement strand
TTTTATATATTATAAATAAAAATAATTTAAATAGTTGAAAAATATTTACATTTATTTAATTTTAACATATAATGATATTGGAATAAATGGGAGGTGATTCCGATGCAGGATTAAAATTACTGTTATCAAATCGAACAAATTAAAATTAAGGGGTGGAATAATGTGAAAAAACATGCGGCAAGGTTAAAAGTTCTTTACTCGGTCGTAATTTGTTTTTTGTTTATGGCAGCCACCTATATGATTTTTCCCCCTACTAAAGTAACTGCGGAAGAAGCGTCCAATCTTGGTGCGATCACCGTTGGTAAAACCTATTATATTCGTGACCATGGCTATCAGCATTACCTAACAGTCCCGGCGGGCGCGACAAACGGGTCAGACGTAACGGGGGCCCCTTTCATCAGCGATGCGTCTACCATGAAACGGCAAAAATGGACCGTTGTCAGCGCGGGCAATGGCTATTACTACTTACGTTCCGAGGAAAACCCGGCTTACTGTCTGGATTATTGGAGCTCTGACGGCAGCACAATCAAATTATATGCCATGTCCAACGCTAGTGCATCGTCCCAGTGGAAAATTATACTCAACAATACGGCTCCCTCCTATTATGGCGGCTATCGCCTAGTCAGCAAGCAAAACGATGCAAGAAGGCTCTCCATAGTATCATCCACTAGCGCTACTACAACACTGAAGACGGAAAGTGCAAGCATTCCGATTATGCAGACCTGGGTCTTTGAAGAGGTAATGTCCACCCGCAACAACGCCGCCCCGCCGACCACGCTAAACGGCACCTATGGCACAAGTGGTTATGGTCCAGGGCACTATGCCAGGGATGTCGCAGCTTTAACACAATATGATACCGCCAAAGGCTGCTACCCTGTCTATGCAGACCGGGCCGGAACCGCCACCTTCTGGACAAACACTAATAATAATCACACGACCAGAATCGGCAACTTTATCACCATCCGCCATGCGGATGGAAGCGGTGTGCTATATGCGCATTTAAGTGATTTTCGTTATTATTCCGCCTCGGCACTGCCCGGAACACCTAATTCTGGAACATATGGTACTCACTATGATCCTCTAAAAGTAGGGACCCGTTCGGTGGCGCGCGGGGAATATGTCGGCCTAAGCGGAGCGTCTGGATCGGCTGACGGCAAGCACCTGCATATCGAGTATTATACCAATTACGACGCAGTATTTGGCGGTACCAATTTTGCGAATACGTGGGTCTATTCTTCCAGCCACAGTTCCGTTGTAAGGGATCCGAAAAATTACATGAAGTTCTGGTATGTCGCATAAAAGCAAATGAATGCGGCTTTACGAAAGAGAGGTTGCAACATGAAAAAAAACTGGCGAGGAAAGGCTGCCTGTGTGTTAATCACAGTCCTCTTGGCATGCTCCGCAGGCTGCGAATCGCACAACCAGCCGTCCGTTTCTTCCGCTCCCCCCGATGCGGCATCGTCCAACGTTTCCTCCGGTAGTTCAGATATTTTGACTAGCTCATCGCTCGCAACCTCTTCCTCCGGCAGCGAAAGTAACGCCGGAAAAGTCCCGTTGGCGGGCCGGGAGCCGTTGGCAGGTAAAACCGTAATAGCAATTACAGGCGCTCCTAATCTTTCTATGGTGCTGACATCGGAGGGCGAAGTTTACGCCTGTGGCACTAATTTTGCGGGTCAGTACGGAAATGGCACGCAGGAGAATAACGCCAATTTAATTGACAATAAGGACACCAAGGTTGCCAAGGTGCCGCTCCCGGAACCGGCTAAGTATATTTCCACATATGGTCTTGTCAGCACCGCTGTGGGAAAAAGTAACACCGTTTATATTTGGGGCCAGTTTGCGACAATGCCATATCTTTATGATCACGAAAAATATCCCCCGTACCTTACAACCCCTATAGCGGTACCGTTCGATCAAGAGATCATTGGCATTCAGGCTTGTCACGGAGACATCCTGGTGCTGGCAAAGGGCGGCACGGTATACTCTGTGGGAGAGGGCAATCTTTTCGGCTACCAGATGATTGACATCAGCCGGACCCAGGAAATTCTAGACCTTTTTCTTAAACCTATCAAGCTCCAAATGCCGGAGCCCGTTACCCAGATGTTCAGCAATGGAATGGTGGCATGTCTGGTTGGTCAAAGCGGGAAGGCATATTTTCAAACAATTATACAAGGGGAAGGCGGCGGCATCTTCCCGGATGTAAAAAACAAAAAACTACCCTATCCCCTGACAAGCCAAATATTTCGCGAAATCCCCCTCCAGCAGAAGGTTAAACAAATAAGCAGTCGAATGGGCGCTTCCGGTTCTTATTTGTTGCTGCTCACCGAGGATGGGGAACTGCACGAGTGGGATGTGACGAAGGATTATGGAAAAGGCGTAATGGGCGGCCCAGCGTTTACGCCGAAGTTTGAAAAGGTGGATCTGCAGGGCGTAAAGGCAAATGATGTGACGGATGCCGGCCCATACGGCGTGTTGTTCACAACGCCGGAACACGAAGTTTATTCCTATGGCGAAACCCGGCTGGTGGCGAACACAATGACAGAATCTGGTTTGCAAAAGTTTCCGATCAAGGCCGCCAAACTCGCATCGTGCTACAATTCCTACTTCTTCTTAGATCCGGAAAACAAGTTGTACGTGTTCGGCGACAATATTCGCGGCCAATTGTATCTGCCGCAGCTAGCCGAAACGTACCTAGACGGCCATTCTGATATCATTCCCCCGGAGCAGGCGGTACCACTTGATTTATTCACCTGGGTCCCGCAGGAATAGTCCTTTCATATCCTGTATTTAGAAAGGAAGATTTTCATGAAAAAGAGAAATCGTTTTTTCGGTCTGGCAGCATCAGTGCTGTTAATTGTCCCTATGCTGGTAATGTCCCCTGCATCCCGCGCGGAAGAAGCGGCGGAAACGCCGCAAAGCGCATCGGCTCAAGACCAGCCCGCCGCAACGCTGGCCGATAACTGGGTGCCATTTTCTCGCGAAGTTTATATGGAGCGGGTCGGCGACGCCGCGGTTGTGGACGAGATGCTGCAAACCCGCGACCCTAAAGTAGACTACATGATTTACAGCGGCATAATTTACGAAGAGCGAATGCTCGCATGGCAAAGCGCCCATCCTGGCGAAGAACCTACCGCAGCGCTTTGCAGGGAAATTGTCGCGCAGATAGACGCCGAGTCTATGCAAAACGGCCGTTACCCACAGGAAAGCGCGCCCCAAAAAGCGCCGCAGCAGCCGCATCCAACGTCAGCCAAAGAGTATTTCATCATGAGGGACAAAGCGGAAATCGACCGCCGTATCGCGGCGGGGGAATCCACCAGTGAAGAGGCTTTGCAAGAATTTAGGGAACAGTTAAATCAGGAAATCGCGCAGATGACCTTCCCCAACGATTGATCAAATAACAGAACAGGACCATATTTCGGTTTTGAAAACAGAGCGCTGTAA
>CABQAC010000239.1 GCA_902462035.1 uncultured Eubacteriales bacterium | reverse complement strand
GGCATTGAAATGATTCCAGTGGAAATGACTTCCAACGGCCCGGATATGGACACTGTGGAACGGTTGGTGTCCGCTGACACTGCTGTAAAGGGAATTTGGTGTGTCCCCAAGTATTCGAATCCCCAAGGAATCACCTATTCTGACGAAACGGTTCGGCGGTTTGCCGCGTTGAAGCCCGCTGCGCCAGACTTTCGAATTTATTGGGACAATGCCTACTGCGTGCACGATTTGACCGGTGTGCCGGACCGCTTGCTCAATTTATACGACGAATGCCGCAAGGCTGGCAACGAGAACCTTCCCGTCATCTTTGCCTCTACTTCTAAAATCAGTTTTCCGGGCGCCGGGCTGGCTGTGATGGCCTCGTCGGTCGAAAACTTGAGTTGGGACCGCAAGCGCATTGCCGCCCAGACCATTGGCCCCGATAAGCTCAACCAGCTGCGTCACCTGAAATATTTCGGCAACGTCCAAGGGATCCGGGCCCAAATGCAGAAGCACCGCGCCATTTTGCAGCCGAAGTTCGAAGCGGTGCTTCATATGTTGGAACGCGAATTGTCCGGCACTGGGGCGCTTAGCTGGACCCATCCCAACGGCGGTTATTTTATCAGTGTGGATACCCTGGACGGGTGCGCCAAGCGTGTGGTTGCCCTTTGCAAAGAAGCTGGCGTGGTTCTGACCTCCGCAGGCGCGACTTACCCCTATGGAAAAGACCCTAAGGATCGTAACATCCGCATTGCGCCGACCTTTCCGCCGGTGGGGGAACTGTTACAAGCGATGGAGCTTTTCTGCCTCTGCGTAAAGATCGCCACCTTGGAAAAGCTGCTCGGCGCATAACATTATCAAAATCTGGATGCCACAGATAGGATTGCCTGTGCAATCCGCCAATAAATCTCCGGATTATAGATTGACTTTTAAATGTAAAAACCATATAATAAACCTTGTTACGTCCGCAGATTCATTCGGCAGCGTGCAAGGTTTTTTTATGCAAGGGACTGAATTTTATGTGGGCAATCATCGTACATAGGAGGATTTGCGCATGAAGAAAGTGGGCAAGCCGGTATTCTTTATAGTTGCCCTGGTGATACTCTTTTTGAGCTATGCGGCATTTTTTGGAATTTATACCGAGCACGGCGATTATCAGGTGCCTGTCATCAAGGGAGCGGGGGACATCCGCTGGGGTATCGATATCCGCGGCGGCGTGGAAGCGACCTTCTTCCCGGTAGACGACAATGGCAACCAGATGGAAGCCACGCGGGAACAAATGGATGGCGCGCAGTCAATTATTTCTATCCGCTTGGTGGACAAACACATTACCGACTATGAATTGTATACCGATTACGACAATTCGCGCATTATCGTCAGGTTCCCCTGGAAAACCGACGAGGTGGATTTTAATCCCGAGACGGCCATTCAGGAGATTTCTATGACGGCCATGCTGACCTTCCGCGAAGGGGACGAGGTCGAGGATGTAACCGATGACGACGGTAATATCATCGGAATAAAGCCTACTGGTATAACCGAAGAAAATATTATCCTGACCGGCGATGATGTGGATTACGCGACCCCCGCCGTGGACCAAACGACCAATGCCTATATTGTTCAGTTGAATCTGAAAGAGCAGGGGAAAGAAAAGTTCGCCGAGGCAACCAAAAAATTATATCCGACCCAAGGCACCATTTCCATTTGGCTGGATAACGATCTGGTTTCCGCCCCGACGGTTAAGGCGGAAATTAACGACGGCGTAGCGTCGATTACCGGCAACTTTACCGCAGACGCCGCTGCCGAGCTGGCCAATCAGATTAACGCCGGCGCGCTGCCCTTCAAACTCAGCGTGGCGAACTACGGCTCCATCAACCCGCAGCTGGGCTATTCGGCGCTTAATGCGATGCTGATTGCCGGCATCATTGCTTACGCGCTGATCTGTATCTTTATGATCGCTTATTACCGGCTGCCCGGCGTAGTCAGCAGCATTGCGCTGCTGGGCCAGGTTGGCGGCATGATCGCTTGCGTGTCCGGGTTCTTCCCGGCGATCAGCAGCTTTACGCTTACGCTGCCTGGTATTGCCGGTATGATTCTGTCAATCGGTATGGGCGTCGACGCCAACGTAATCACCAACGAACGTATCAAGGAAGAAGTTTTGGCAGGAAGAACGTTGGACGGCGCCATCGACATGGGTTCCAAAAACAGCTTTTCCGCCATTTTCGACGGTAATGTCACCGGCGCCATTGTCGCCATTATTCTGATGGGCGTCTTTGGCCCGCCAAACAGCATCTGGTCCAAGCTGCTGACTCCCTTCCTTTGGATGTTCAGCACAACGACGGCGGGCGCGGTGTATTCGTTTGGCTATACCTTGCTGATCGGTTTGATTTTCAACTTCGTTATGGGTGTCGCCGCATCCCGTTTGATGCTGAAATCCCTGTCCCGCTTCCGCGTCTTCCGCAATAAGAAGCTTTACGGGGGTGACAGCAAATGAAAAAAAACATGAATTTTGATTTTTGCGGCAAGAAGAAATACTTTGCTTTCGTCTCTTTGGGGATTATTTTGATCGGCTTGTTGGTCAACATCTTTTTCGGAACGGAGATGGATATCCAGTTTACCGGCGGCGCGATTATCAAGTATTCTTACCAGGGCGATTTGGACGGCGCCTATGCCCAGCGGCTGCTGGAGGAAAACGCCGGTTCGAAAGTCAGCTTGCAGTACAATTACAACGTCTATGTCCCCGGCCAAGAGGGGACGGAGAATAACCTGTCTGTTTCGATATCCGATTACGAAAGCCTGACGATGGACCGCCAAAAGGAAATGCTTGCGGTGATGCAGAAGGCTTTTCCAGATAACAACTTTGAGCAGCTGGAAGCCAATAGCGTCAACCCCACCATGGGCCGGGAATTCTTTTTGAAATGTATGGTGGCAATTCTTCTTGCTTCGCTGTTAATGCTGATTTATGTCGCATTCCGGTTTAAACGAATCGGCGGCTGGTCGGCCGGCCTTATGGCTCTTGCCGCGCTTTTGCACGACTGCCTGATGGTTTACTTTACTTTTGTAATCTTCCGGATTCCGCTGGACGACAACTTTGTGGCGGTTATTCTGGCCATCTTAGGCTATTCCCTGAACAACACCATCGTCATTTACGACCGTATCCGTGAAAACCGCAGGTTGCAGGGTCCCAAATCCGAACTGAATGCGCTGGTCAATTTAAGTATTAATCAGTCTTTCAACCGGTCGTTGAACACCTCGATTTCCACCGTATTGGCGGTCGGATCGGTTACCGGTGTCGCGATTTTCTTCGGGCTGGATTCCATTCTGAGCTTTTCGGTGCCGATGCTGGTCGGTGTGATTTCTGGTTTCTATACCTCCACATTCCTGACGGCGCCGTTTTGGGTGCTTTTTGCCGATTACCTGGCTAAGCGCAGGGCAGCAAAGAAGAAGCCGGCGGGATCAAAAAAATAAAAGAA
>CABQAC010000238.1 GCA_902462035.1 uncultured Eubacteriales bacterium | reverse complement strand
GGATCCGCCGGTGTTTCCGCGGTGCCGATGGCGGCGCGCGTGGCGCAAAAGGTGGGTCAAAAAGAGAATCCCAGCAACTTCTTGCTGATGCACGCCATGGGTCCCAACGTGGCCGGCGTCATTGGTTCCGCTGTTGCGGCGGGCGTTTTGATCAGCGTCTTGGGTTAATCCACATAATCGAATGCGCCCGTTACGATGCATCAGCGGGCGCATTTTTATTTTCGTCGGCAACTGATTTTGTCCGTAGCTTTGCGGACGGGAAGGCAAGGTTCTTACGTGAACAAACGAATCGAGGAATTCAACAGTCTGAAAAAACAAATCCTGGAGCATGAATTCGCCAGGATGAACGACATGCAAAAAAAGGCCGTATTCCACATCGAAGGCCCCCTGCTGATCCTGGCCGGGGCGGGGAGCGGCAAAACCACCGTATTGGTCAACCGGATCGCCAATATGGTGAAGTTCGGAAATTCCTTCGAAAACGACGGCAGCCGCGACAGCGTGTCGGAAGCGGAACTGAAGGTTTTGCGCGGGTATTTGGACGGGGACGAGACCCTGGCCGGACAAGCGTGCGACTTGATTGCCGACTGCCCGGTGGCGCCGTGGCGGATACTGGCCATTACCTTTACCAATAAAGCGGCGGGAGAGCTTAAACAGCGCCTGAGCGCCATGCTGGGGGAGGGCGGGCTGGATATTTGGGCCGCCACCTTCCATTCCACCTGTGCGCGGATGCTGCGGCGGGATGCCGACCGGCTGGGTTTTACCAGTCATTTTACCGTGTACGACAGCGACGACTCCAAGCGGCTGATGAAAGACTGCCAGAAAGCGCTGAAGCTGGACGAGAAAATGTTTCCCGCTCGTTTGCTGCTGTCGGATATTTCCAAGGCCAAGGACAGCCTGATTACGCCGCGGGAATTTTTAAGCCAGGTGGGCGGCGATTTTCGGCTGAAAAAGATCGGCGAGGCGTATGAACTGTACCAGCGCCGCCTGAAGGAAGCGGACGCCATGGATTTTGACGACCTGCTGTTCCATACGGTGACGCTGTTGCAGACCCAGCCGGACGTATTGGCGTATTATCAGGATAAATTCCGCTACATATTGGTGGACGAATACCAGGATACCAACCACGCGCAGTACCAATTTATCCGGCTGCTCAGCCAGCAGCGGCAGAACCTTTGCGTGGTGGGTGACGACGACCAGAGCATCTACCGGTTCCGGGGCGCCAATATCGAAAATATTTTAAGTTTTGAAAAGACTTTCCCCAACTGCGCCGTTATCCGGCTGGAGCAGAATTACCGGTCCTCCCAGACGATCCTCAGCGCGGCCAACGCGGTGATCGAACACAACCGGGAACGCAAAGGCAAAACGCTGTGGACCGATAACGGCAAAGGGGAGATGATCCACGTCCATACCGCCCCCAGCGAGATGGAGGAGGCCAAGTTTATTGCGGATACCATCCTGCAAGGGGTGGAGGATGGCCGCAAATACAGCGATTTCGCGGTTTTGTACCGTATGAATGCCCAGTCGAACGTCATCGAACGGTGCCTGGTCAAATCCGGCGTTCCCTACCGTATCGTCGGCGGCTTCCGTTTTTACGAGCGGAAGGAAGTCAAGGACGTGATCGCATACCTGAGCGTGATTGCCAACCCCGCGGACGAGGTGCGGCTGCGCCGCGTCATCAACGAGCCGAAACGCTCCATTGGAGAAAAAACGGTAGCGACCGCCACCGAAATCGCTTCGGTGGTCGGCACGAGTTTGTTCGATGTGATCTGCCATGCGGACGAATACGCCCCGCTTCAGCGTTCGGCGCAGAAACTCGTCGCGTTCGGCGAAATGGTCCGGTCGTTGGTGGCGGCGTCCCAGGACGAGACGGTATCCATTCACGAGCTGTACGAAATGCTGCTGGATAAAAGCGGCTATATGGAATCCCTCCGCCAGATGGGGGAGGAGGGCGAACCCCGCATCGAAAACGTCAACGAATTGGCTTCCAACATCATCAAATACGAGGAGGACAACGGCGACGAAGCGACGCTTTCCGGCTTCTTGGAGGAAGTCAGCCTGATGACGGATATCGATAATTACGACCAGGAGGCCGATACGGTGGTGCTCATGACTATGCACTCGGCCAAGGGGCTTGAGTTCCCGGTGGTATTTTTGCCCGGCATGGAGGAGGGCATTTTTCCCGGCTTCCAGTCCATCCAGATGCCAGGCGAGGTGGAGGAGGAACGGCGGCTCGCCTATGTGGGAATTACACGTGCCAAGGAACAGCTGTACGTGCTCAATGCCAATTCCCGGATGATTTACGGCACCACCACCCGCAACCGAATTTCCCGTTTTGCAGAGGAAATACCGGAGGAACTGGTGGAGCGTACCATCGCCAGGGAATGGAAGTTGATAGATCCCGGAGACAGGACGCCGGCGTCTGCGTCCGACACCCGTTCTGTTACCACCACTTCGGCGCGCAATATTGGGACCGGTACGCCCAGACAAAATGTGCCTGCGGCCAGCTTTGCTCCTGGGGACGCGGTGTTCCACAAGGTGTTTGGGGCGGGTCTGGTTTTATCCGCTAACCGGATGGGCAACGACACCCTGCTGGAAATTGCCTTTGATAAGGTAGGGACCAAAAAAGTGTTCGCCAACTACGCGAACCTGAAAAGGCATCCGTAAAACGAAAAAAAGGGCCGCCGCTGCGGTCCGCCATTGGGCGGACCAACCAGCGGCGGCCCTTTGTGATGATGTGGTTATTTGTTGCAGCCGCATCCGCAGCCGTCGTCTGAATCACATCTGGGCGGGAAAAATTCATTGGTTGGGAAATCGATTTTCCGGAACAGTTCGCAGGGATTGTCGGTGGTGGTGATGCACTCTTTATCCGGGATGCAGAAATCGTAGGCGGGGATCAGCATCGGGACGTCGCGGACAATTTGAACAATGGTAAAGATGCCGATGGTCACATACACGTATTTCTGGGGGTTGGGGCATTCAAAGGTGCCTTCCAGCCGTTTGCAGATGTTATCCGGCAGGCAGCAGCAGCACGGTTCGCAGCAGCTTTTCGCCTCGCAGATACGCGCGGCCAGGCCGATGGGATCCGCCACCTGTACCACTGCTTTGGGAATGGTTACGGTAGCCGCGGAAGGTTCGCAGCCGTCCTCCAGATTGGAGGTGAAGACCTTAACGCTGCCGTCGCTGCCGCAAAGGATGACCTTTTTGTTGAACAAGCAGGCGCCGTACACGGTAGTACACGGGCAGCCCGGCCCCAAAAGAACTTCCAGCCAGACTTTAAAGAAGAAGGTCATGTCTACCGAATAGAAGCCGCGGTTAAAAGTAACCGGTTCCAAGTCCACGTAGGCGGTGAGCACTTCCACCTTTTTGATCCGGATGTTGACTGCCTGGTCTACGATCGCTTGCTGGCTGTCGGGGAAATACACTCTTAAATCTTCCAAACAGTCTTTATCGCAACACCCTGCAAGAACAAAAC
>CABQAC010000237.1 GCA_902462035.1 uncultured Eubacteriales bacterium | reverse complement strand
TTCAAATGCGTTGCATCCGAAGGGTTTTGATGTATAATAAAACGGTATCTTTGCAACGGAGGAATTTTATGGTTTTCAGCAGTTTGAATTTTTTATTTGTTTTTTTCCCTGCTGTCCTGCTGCTCTATTTTCTGTCGCCGCGCAAGCTGCGCAACCTGGTTCTTTTAATCGCCAGCCTCATCTTTTATGCCTGGGGCGAACCGGTTTATGTGGTGCTGATGATTTTCTCCATCCTGCTCAATTACGCCGCCGGATGGCTGGTGGACAAGCACCGGGGCACGTCCAAAGCAAAATGGGCGCTGGTGGTCTCGGTCATCGTCAATATCGCGCTGCTTGGGTTCTTTAAATACAGCGACTTTTTTGTTCAGAACATCAACGCCCTTACCGGGCTTGCCATTCCGTTGCTGCATTTGCCGCTGCCCATCGGCATTTCCTTTTATACCTTTCAGACCATGTCTTATACCATCGACGTTTACCGCGGCGACGCCAAAATGCAGAAAAATGTTATTTCCTTCGGCGCTTACGTGTCGCTGTTCCCCCAGCTGATTGCCGGTCCCATCGTCCGCTACAGCACCATTGCCGAACAGTTGGACTGCCGGCGGGAAACGGCGGACCAGTTTGCAGACGGCATTAAACGGTTTGTAACCGGTCTGGGCAAAAAGGTGCTGCTGGCCAACAACATCGGCATGCTTTGGACACAAATTTCCGGCCTGGGCGCAGACCAAACCACTGTGCTGGGCGCTTGGATTGGCATTGCCGCCTTTACCTTCCAAATTTACTTTGACTTTTCCGGCTATTCGGATATGGCCATTGGCCTTGGCAAGATGTTCGGCTTTACTTTTTTGGAAAACTTCAATTACCCCTATATCTCCAAAAGCGTCACCGAGTTTTGGCGGCGGTGGCACATCTCTCTCGGCACCTGGTTCCGGGAATATGTGTATATCCCCCTGGGCGGCAACCGCAGCGGGCTTTTCAAGCAGCTGCGCAATATTGCCGTGGTCTGGCTTCTGACCGGCTTTTGGCATGGGGCCAGCTGGAACTTTGTGGCATGGGGCTTGTATTATTGCGTCCTTTTGGTGCTGGAAAAGGTCTTCCTGCTGCGGGTATTGCAGCGAATCCCAGCCTTTTTCTCCCATCTATATACGATTCTGGCCTTTACGGTGGGCTGGGTTATTTTTGCTTTTGATTCCTTGGCTGACGGGCTGCGGTACTTGCAGACAATGTTCGGGTTCGGCGGCGTACCGTTTTGGGACAACCGCGCGGTATACCTGCTGCTCACCAATATCGTCATGCTGGTAATCCTGATTTTGGCCGCCACCCCATGGCCCGCAAAAATAGCTAACCGGCTGGCCGGGCGGCTGCAGGGGCGCCCCATCGCGGCGGCGGTGATGGAGAATGTGGCGCTTGCCGGAATGCTGCTGATTTCAGTGGCTTATTTGGTAGACAGCACCTATAATCCCTTTCTCTATTTTCGTTTTTAAGGAGGCGCTCTGATGAAAGCAAAAATCACCGTTTCGGTATTCGTGTTTCTTCTGGGCGCGATTACCATCGTCAATCTGGTTTTACCGCCCCGGGCCTATTCGGAAAACGAGAACCGCTACCTGGCGCAGATGCCGGTTTTTTCAGCATCTAATTTGTTTAAGGGGAGTTATACCGAAGATTTTGAGTCCTACATTACCGATCAATTCGCCTTCCGCGACACGTGGGTCGGGATTAAAACGCTTTCGGAACAAGCGCTTCAAAAGAAGGATTCGGGCGGTGTTTATTTCGCCAAGGACCGCTATCTGATTGAAATGTTCGATACAGTGGATCAAAACCAGTTCCAGCGCAATCTGGAGCACGTGGCCCAATTCACCCAGCGCATGGAAGAAACGCGCCAAATCTTCGTAACCACCATGCTGGTTCCCACAGCTAGTGCGGTATACCGCGACAAGCTGCCGCCCTTCGCGCCGGAGGTGGACCAGGACGCGCTGTACGAACAGGCCGCCGCGGCGCTGCCCCGTATGGTGGATGTTCGCGCCGTCTTTTCGAGCCATCTGGACGAATACCTGTATTACCGTACCGACCACCATTGGACCACGCTGGGGTGTTATTACGCATACGCCCACTGGCGCGCGGAAACGGGCATGCAAGCAAAACCGGCAGACTGGTACCAACAGCAGGTTTTGTCCGACCGTTTTTTTGGCACCACTTACTCCAAAGCAAGTTCGTATACCGCCCAGCCGGACACCATTCTGGCATTTACGCCTGGGGACGGCAACTCTTTTACCGTTTCGTACAACAACGGAGAGCGGGAGACCGACACGCTTTACGAACGCGGTTTTTTGAGCAAAAAGGATAAATATTCCGTATTCCTAAACGGCAATCAGCCGCTGACGAAGATCACGTCGCAAAATAAAAATGGAAAAAAGCTGCTTTTGATCAAAGACTCTTATGCCAACGCGTTCGCGCCCTTTGCCGCCAATGATTTCGAGGAGGTCTTTTTGGTGGACCTACGCCATTATAAATCGAGTGTTTCTACATTAATCAGCGAACAGGGTATTACCGATGTCCTGATTCTATATAACATGAAGGGCTTTGCTTCGGACACCAACTTGTATCAGCTCAAACAGTAAAAGGAGGCGTAATCCATGCCCCACCCTTTTTCCCGGTCCGCCCTGCTGTTGGGGCCGGAAGCCATGGAGAAGCTGCAAAGCAGCACAGTGGCGGTCTTTGGTCTGGGCGGTGTGGGTTCCTACGCGGTAGAGGCGTTGGCCCGCACCGGCGTCGGGCATCTGGTGCTGGTTGACGGGGATACCGTTTCGGTCACCAACCTTAACCGGCAGCTTATTGCCACCCGGCAAACGGTGGGGCTTCTTAAAACAGAGGCGGCGCGAGACCGGATATATTCCATCAATCCCCAGGCAAAGGTTACAAGCCATGCGGAATTTTACCTGCCCGGCGGAGAGCCGCCGGAATTATCGCAATGCGACTATGTGGTGGACGCGATTGACACGGTATCGTCCAAAATCAGCCTGGCGGTTTGGTGTAAGGAACATGATGTTCCCCTTATCAGCGCCATGGGCTGCGGCAATAAACTGGACCCCACCCGTTTTGAGGTTGCCGATTTGTACGACACGGCGGTCTGCCCCCTATGCCGCGTCATGCGGCGGGAACTGAAAAAGAAAGGCGTAACCCAGCTCAAGGTGGTCTATTCCCAGGAGGCACCCGCCGCCCGGTACGAAAGCGCGGCAGAGGAAGAACCCGGCGCCAAACGGCAAGTTCCCGGCAGCCTGGCCTTCGTCCCTTCGGTGGCCGGGTTCATTTTAGCGGGCCAGGTGATACTCGATTTGACCGACGGGCTGCGTCCGTAAAAACAAAATCTTCCATGGCGCCACCCCAGAGACAAATTGTCAAGGACTTTTTAATCAAATTCACAAAAAAGCCACAAAAAAGTGCCAGAAGCAGATTTTAGCTCCTGACACTTTTGCGGATGGGTTATTT
>CABQAC010000236.1 GCA_902462035.1 uncultured Eubacteriales bacterium | reverse complement strand
ATAAACCATGATTAAGAAGTCACTTAGAGCATACATCTCCGTGGCGTGCGCCCAGGAAATTGCGCTGCATTATCATTCCAACCCCGACCATATTGCCTGTGTCCGCCATTTTGCCTGCGAGCTGTTCGATAAAATGAGGAAAAAGCACGGATTGTCGCAGAGAAAACGGCTGCTGCTGGAACTGGCGGTCATTCTGCATGAATGCGGCCATTTTCAAAACGCCAAGGAATATCTGAACAGCACCTACGATTTGATACGCAACACCCATATTTACAGCTTATCCGCCGAAGAAACGGAACTGGTGGCGCTAACGGCGAAATACAACGAGTTGGACTACCCGGACGATACGGACAGCGAGTTTCGCGCCCTCTCCAAAAAAGACCAGCTGGTGGTTTCCAAGCTGGTGGCAATTTTCCGCCTTGCCAACGCCATGGATATCTCCCGCCTGCAGAAGTTCTCAAATTTTCGGATCCGGTTTGAAGGGGACGATTTAATCCTTCTGTGCGAAAACAGCCGCGACGTACAGTTGGAGGAATGGGCGTTCCAATCCTGCCAGCCGTTTTTCGAGGAGGTTTTCGGCATTCAGCCGGTTTTGTCCCATCGGGTAAAGTTACAATAAGCGCACCGTCGGCCGCCGGCCGGAAAGGAAGGATGACATTATGATAACCACCCCGCCCGAAACAGCGGCATCCAGCCAGCCGCTGTTTCCTTATCATAACCGTGAGCTGAGCTGGATGGATTTTAATATTCGAATTCTGGAAGAAGCGATGCGGCGGGAAAATCCCGTTTTGGAACGGGTAAAATTTTTATCCATTACCGCCTCTAACCTGGACGAGTTTTTTATGGTTCGCGTAGCAGGCCTGCACGAACAAGTCAACTCCCGCTACAAGGAACCGGACGCGGCGGGGTTGACTCCCCAGCAGCAGCTGGCCCAATTATCGGAAAAAATTCACGCTTTTTCCGAACGTCAGTACGCGTGCTGGAACCGGTCGCTGTTGCCCGCGCTCAAAAAGGAGGCCATCGAATTTTTATCCCCCAACGCGCTCAACCCGGAACAGCAAGCGTTGGTGGATCATTATTTCGATAAATTTTTGTTTCCGGTGCTTACGCCGCTGGCGGTGGACCGCAGCCGGCCGTTCCCCCTGCTGGCCAACAAAAGCCTGAATATTGCGGTCCGCCTGATAAACCAGGAGGGGGAATCGCAATTCGCCTTTGTTCAGGTACCGGCCATTCTGCCGCGGTTTGTGGAATTGCCCGCCGCCCAGGGGCGCGCGTTTTTGCTGCTGGAACAGATCATCATGATGAAGATGCCGCTGCTGTTCGAGCTGCATCAAATCGAGGCGATGTGCCCCTTCCGGGTCACCCGTAATTCCGACCTTGCCATTGACGAGGACGCGGAGGACTTATTGGAAGAAATTCAGAAATCAATCAAAGAACGCAAGCGCGGGCGCCCGGTACGGCTGGAGATAAACCACCGGTGCGACGCGGAAACCAAAGAATTCCTCATCGAGATGCTGGAGGTTGGCAAAAAGGATATCTACAGCATTCCGGGGCCCATCGACCTGACCTTCTGCATGAAGCTCAGCGGGCTGGAGGGATACGACGCCTTGCGGTACGAGCCGATTGTGCCGATGCCCGCCGCGGATTTTTGGGAATGTGAGGACATGTTTGCGGCCATCCGGGAAAAAGACCGGCTGGTACACCATCCTTACGAAAGTTTCGACTGCGTGGTGCGGTTCGCCGCCCAGGCTGCCGCCGACCCGAACGTGTTGGCCATAAAGCAGACGCTATACCGGGTCAGCGGAAACTCCCCCATTATCGCGGCGCTCATCCGGGCCGCGGAAAACGGCAAGCAGGTTACGGTGCTGGTGGAATTGAAGGCCCGTTTCGACGAAGAAAACAACATCCACTGGGCCAAAAAATTGGAAGAAGCGGGCTGCCACGTCATCTACGGCTTGGCTGGGCTCAAAACCCACTGCAAAATTTTATTGGTCGTGCGGCAGGAAGAAGACGGCATCCGGCGCTATGTCCACATGGGCACCGGCAACTACAACGATTCTACCGCGCGGCTGTATACCGATATCGGCATGTTCACCTGCCGCGAAACCTTTGGTTCGGACGCTTCTTCCCTGTTTAATGTGCTGACCGGGTATTCCCGTCCGCCGGAATACCGGAAAATGATCGTCGCGCCCGATGGCATGCGGGCTACTTTCCGCATGTTGATTCAAAAAGAGATTGAAAACGCGGAAAGAGGCCTCCCCAATGGAATTACCATCAAGGTCAACTCCTTGGTGGACCCGGAAATGATCCAGCTGCTGTACCGCGCTTCCCAGTCCGGCGTTCCGGTTCGGCTGGTGGTGCGCGGCATCTGCTGTTTAATTCCCGGCCTTCCGGGCGTCAGCGAAAATATTGTGGTTCATAGTATCGTGGGCCAGCTGCTGGAACACAGCCGTATTTTCCGGTTTGAAAACGGCGGTTCCCCCACCGTTTACCTGGGTAGTGCAGACTGGATGCAACGGAACCTGGACCGGCGGGTCGAGCTGATCTTCCCCGTGGAGGACGCGGATCTCAAAAAGCGTGTGCTGGAAATTTTAAACACCATGCTTTCGGACAACGACAACGCCAGAGTGCAATTGTCGGACACCAGCTATGTGCCGGTGAGCAAACGCGGAAAAAAAGCGGTAAATTGTCAGCGGGTCTTTTACGCTATGGCCAGGGAGCGGATCCGTACTTTGGAGGCGGCTGAAAAGGAGAACAGCTATACGCCCCTTAAAAATCCCAGAGGCTCGGACCGCTTACGATAAATTCAGGCTCAACCACCCCGGGCAACCGCCCGGCTTACAAGGAAAGGACGGCCCAACCATGAAACGAATCGGATTGCTGACCAGCGGCGGAGATTGCCAAGGACTGAACGCCGCGCTGCGCGGCGTGGCTAAATCCCTATACGAAATTTGGGGAGATAAGGTGGAGATTTATGGGATCATCGACGGTTATCGCGGCTTGATCGAAGCCAGCCACAAATTGATGACCCAGGATGATTTTGCCGGCATTTTAAACCTGGGGGGCACCATACTGGGGACCTCCCGCCAGCCGTTTAAACTTATGCGGGTGGTCGACGACGAAAACAGTGTAGACAAGGTTGCCCGCATGGTCGAAACCTACCGCAAACTCAAGCTGGACTGTCTGGTCATTTTGGGCGGCAACGGCACCCATAAAACCGCCAACCTGCTCAGCCAGGAAGGGCTGCACGTGGTTACCTTGCCCAAAACCATCGACAACGATATTTGGGGAACCGACATGACCTTTGGTTTCCAAAGCGCGGTGGACATCGCTTCCAATGTTTTGGACTGCATTCATACCACCGCCACCTCCCACGGGCGTGTCTTCATCGTGGAACTGATGGGGCACAAGGCCGGCTGGCTGACGCTGCACGCGGGCATTGCGGGAAGCGCGGACGCCATTTTGCTGCCGGAAATTCCTTATAAGGTCGGGAGCGTCGTCCAA
>CABQAC010000235.1 GCA_902462035.1 uncultured Eubacteriales bacterium | reverse complement strand
GAATCCCCCGCCTTGCAGTCCGGCGGGTACCGCCAGGTTCTGGTTGCCAACCAGCAGCTGGTGTTTGAACGCGCGCTGGGGGAGGAACGGATCTTGGTGGGGCTGAACATCGCGCCGGAAGGCTGTTCCTTGTCCTTGAACGCGGGCGCGGAAAAGGGGAACGACTTGCTCACCGGCAAAACCATCTCCCTTGGGGGCAGTGTGGAGATAGCGCCATACGGCTGCTTCGTCGCCCGGCTATGAGCGGTTGACATCCCCGCGTTTTTCTTCTAAAATAGATACGCGAGCAAGCCAAACAGCTGCGGGCACAGGCCGAAAGGCCGTGTCTGAGGAAAGTCCGAGCTCCACAGGGCAGGGATAACGGCTAACGGCCGCCGGGGGCGACCCTAGGGAAAGTGCAACAGAGAGATACCGCCGGGCTTTTTGCCCGGCAAGGGTGGAAAGGCGAGGTAAGAGCTCACCAGCGCGCAGGAGACTGCGCGGCTCTGCAAACCCTATCCGGAGCAACACCGCAGAGGAACACCATGCGCCTGCCCGGCGCGTTCCGAGAAGGTGGCTTGAGCGGCGCGGCAACGCGGCGCCTAGATAGATGGCTGTTCACGACAGAACTCGGCTTATCGGCTTGGTCGCATTTTTTAAAAGAATGCCGCTGTGCGCGGTTTTTCGAAAAAGGGAGGAAGGGAAAGCCTTTGGCTTTCCCTTCCTCCCTTTGCATTTTTGGGCCATTCCTTTTTCACGCCAGCCAAAAAATAAAAAAAGCCGTCACCCAGCCACTCTGCCGGATGACGGCTAACTAACGTGAATCAATCAAGCCTCTTTCTATTCACAGACCTCTGTTGGTAGAGAATCATGCGAACAAGATGATCGCCTTATTCCACCCCATACGGGGTAACGGACCTTCGTCCGTCAGCTTTTACTGGAACTTGGGACTCACACCTTTCCTTTATTATGAGCCTACGCTTTTGTTACCTGTACATTGGCCTCACCTGTTTTAAATTCGTATCGTCGAAACTTCCCATCTTGTCAGCCGACCTAACCTGTGGTTTTCCCGCAAACACGGGAAGCGCCATCCGGTTTTTCTGGCCGCTTGCGGGAAAGCCTCATCTATATAAACGGACTTCCACCGTTTATAAATGAAACCCTTCACGACTTTACGCATGGGCGAAACCACGCCCGGTAATTCACATCATGGGACTCACCTTTTCCTCCAAATTTGATAAAGGATCAATCCGTCTCCGAAATCCCTTTACAGACAATCTTGTTGTCGTAACTGGTACTTTGGACTCACACCTTTACTTTATCATTTTGGAAAATTCATTGATTACATTCTAACTTTCTGCATTGGAATCACCATTTCCGATGAATTTGGGGTCGGCCCTCTGGTTGCCTTACGGCATGGGACTCACCTTTTCCATCTTCAATTGTTTTTTAAGGGGAACTCCCTTTTGCCCTGCCTTTGGGACTCACCCCTTCCATTTGGCATTTCCGCGAAAGCGCTAGGCGCCTGCCGGTTCGGTACGCGGAACACCGGCTATATGAAATTTTACTCCCGATTTTCAAACCATCTTCTAGCGAAGTTTACTTGAGCTACGGAACGCAGGATCTTTCATCCAGCTTGTTGCGCGTGAGCTATTTGTTTATCAATAGAAAATACGGGCGGTTCCAGGCAAGCAAGCCGGAACCAACTGCTGTGGTTTCGTTTCACTGTCCATGGGACTCACCCCTTTCTCTCGCATTCCCATTCGAGTTTCTCGTCTGGTATGTTTCCTTTTAAGTTCATCTATAATATAGCACGTGTCATGTCATATGTCAATAGATTTTTAATTATATTTTTTATTTTTTTGTGAAATGTATGTAAACAAATTGAGAACGCCGCCACGGATCCACGCGGCGCCACTGTCGGAATCTCCAATTTTTTGTCGCCTATCGGTTTTATGAATATTTATATTGACTTGTTCCCATCCTAAGGTTACAATTTAAATAACCCCTTTGCGACATCAAAATGAGAAGGAGCGTGCGAATATGCAAGACGATTTCGCGCCTGATTTGCTGACCTTGACCGACGAGGACGGCAAAGAACTGGAGTTTGAAATACTGGATATCATCGAAACCGAGGAAGGCCGGTTTTACGCCCTGCTGCCCACCTTCGAGGCCGATGACGATGACGACGACGGCGGCTATTATATCCTGAAGGAAGAAGAGATCGACGGCGAAATGCAGTTGGCCGAAGTCGAGGACGAAGCGCTGCTGGACAGTCTGGCTGAAATTTTCGATCAGCATTTCGAGGAATTTTATAACGAGGAAGACGACGAGGAAGAAACCGAATCGTAAAGTCGCTTCCTGCCCGATTCGCGGACTGCGTTTTTTTAACCCTACATTTTCATAACGGGAGCCTCGCTCCGGCGGTGGATTGCAGACCTCCCGGCTCCGGCCGGAAGAAGGGAGCGCGAAGCCGTTGGGAAGGCACCCACCTGCTATTGGTAGCAGGTTAATGAAAGCGCGATACGGTCGGGTGGGGACCTTTGATGACAGGATACCATGTGTGAAAAACGCATGGTATTTTTTTTGTGTACCGGCACACAATAGAGGGGGGAAAACGCTGTTTTTCCCACAAAATCAGTCAACTAAATGTTTCATGTTTGTTATTTATACATTTTGTATACGAAAAAGGCGGAATAATTCCGTATTTTGCCAAATTGGCATCGGTTCATTGCGCAATGAAAAACGACGTGTAAAAAAGGACGGGGTTATCGTGATCAAGAAAAAATGGGCCTATTGGGGCGGCGGGCTGGCGGGCGTCGTCAACGGGTTGCTGGGCGCGGCCGGGGGGCTTGTGGTGGTGCCAACCCTGCGGAAAGCGGGAATTGAAACGCGCAAAGCCCACGCCACCTCGGTGGCCATTATCCTTCCCATCAGCATTGTCAGCGCCATTTTTTATTTGAGCAGCGGCCGGTTCGAATTGGCCGATTCGCTCATCTACCTGCCCGGCGGGGTGGCGGGCGCGCTGCTGGGGGGATGGCTGCTGCCCAAAATCCCCTCTCACGCCCTGCGGCGCATCTTCGGGCTGTTTATGCTTTGGGCCGCCGTGCGGATGCTGGGGTTATTATGAGTTGGGTGACCGGCCTTCTTGCAGGGCTGATTTCGGGCACGCTGGGCGCGCTGGGGCTGGGCGGCGGCAGCGTGCTGATTCTATACCTAACGCTGTTTGCCGGGTTGGAACAGACCCAAGCCCAGGGCATTAATTTGGTTTTTTTCATCCCATGCGCTTTAACCGCCATCATCATCTATTCGCGCAAACATTTAATCGAATGGAAAGTATGGCTGTGGACCGCGCTGCTGGGCGTCATCGGCGCGCTGCTGGGCGCGTGGCTTTCCGCCGTGATCGGCGGGGATTTGCTCAAAAAGCTGTTCGGCCTGCTGCTGCTGGGCTTTGGCCTGCACGAGGTATTCCATAAAAAGAAGCCGGAAGGCCAGGATACGGAACCCAAAAAAACAAAAACCTAAAAGGG
>CABQAC010000234.1 GCA_902462035.1 uncultured Eubacteriales bacterium | reverse complement strand
GCACCCGTACCGATAAGTTCGAAGACGAAGTCGTTTTGGGCGACATCTGGACCAAGAATGCAGTGGAAAGCCCCACTGCCGGTTTCTCCTTCAACGAGACGCCGATTAAGAACGAGATGTCCAACCTGAACAACACCAAAATGAAGTTCATGCCTCTGTTGGACCTTGGCCTCTCCGGAAACGTGGAAGGCAAGCTCAAGGAATTCCAGCAGAACCTGAAGACCTCCGGCATCGACAAGGTGAAGGAAGAACTGGTCAAACAGCTGAAGGAGTACAACGAAAGCCGTTAACCCCCGTACGCATTTCCTGGCATACAAAGCAAATTCGAATGGGCGGAAGGAACTTCCGCCCATTCGGTTTTCTGGAAAATAATGATAAAATAGGGCAGGAGCGTGTTTCGATGGTAATCTATCAACAAAAACGCCAAAGACCCGTCATTCCGCCGGTTCCGCAGTCAGTGGCGGGCGTGGCGGAACCTGTATGGTCCCTTTCAGGCGCGTGGGAATTCCGCCGCGCCGGGGAGGATACCTGGACGACGGCGGAAATCCCCTGCGATATGGGCGCCCGCTTTGCGGCGGAGCCGGGGGACAAGCGTTATCAGTTCCGCAGGCAGATCCGTATTCCGCAAGATTTTGCGGGAAAGCGGCTTTTGCTCCGGTTCGAAGGCGCGGGCTGTAACGCGCGTTTGTCTGTCAACGGGGCGTATGCAAAATCCCATTACGGCAGCTTTACCATGTGGGATTGCGATGTAACAAAATATGCAGTACAAGAAACCCTGGAAATTCTGTTGGAAACCGAGGACGACAGCCGCGGCGTCTGCCCTTACCAAACTGGCGGCATCTTGCGCGATGTTTATTTGATTGCGCTTCCTGAAACCTATTTGGAGACCGTTCATATCGATACCACCCTGGACGATTTGTATCGGGACGCGGAGCTGAGCCTGCTGTTCCGTTGCCATACGGAAGGAGCCGCTTCGGTCCGGTTTTGCGTGTTGGATCCCGACGGAAACGCCGCCACGGCCGAACAGCCCGCGGTTTGCCTGGACGACGGCTGCCCCGAAAAGACGGTGCGCCTGGTGGTAGCCCAGCCGCAGAAGTGGGACAGCGAGCATCCCCGCCTTTATACTTTGGTAGCGCAGGTTTTGCGCGGTGGGGAGACGGTGGAGACCGTCGTCAAGCAATTCGGGTTCCGCCGCGTGGAAATCCGGGGACGCCATATGTTCGTCAACGGGGACGAAATCAAACTCCGCGGTGTGGGAAGGCACGAGATTTCCCCCCGCAGCGGCAAGACGGTGACCGGCGCTTTGGCAGAACAAGACGCGCTGGCCCTTAAGCGGGCGAACGTCAACTTTGTGCGCTGCGCCCACTATCCGCAAAGCGAGGCTTTTTTGGACCTTTGCGACCGGATCGGCTTGTATGTGCTGTCTGAAACGGCGGCGGCCTTTGTGGAGCAGCTGACCCCCGCAACGCAGAACGATCCTCAATTCCGGGACAAGTACTTAAACCAGTTTGCTGAAATGGTCGAAACCCAGCGGAACCATCCCGCAGTGATCATTTGGGGACTGGGCAGCGAGAGCACCTGGGGCATCAACTTCCGCGCCGAGCAGGAGTATGTCAGGCGCGAAGACCCTTCCCGCCCGCTGATTTTCAATTTGCCCATGTCCATGGGGGAAACGGATATTCCCACGGATATTTGGAGCGTCCATTACGCGGCGCACAACCTGGATATGGCAGAGTATTACGACAATATGGTCATCGGCCATACCCATGGCAGCGACGACCCGCCCGGCTATGCTTTGGGGCGCGGTCTGGATTTTGAGATGCCGGTGCTGCACGACGAATTTGCCCTGCCCCCCAGCTATAACCGGGACCAGCAGAAGAATGACCCGGCGGTCCGGGAATTTTGGGGCGAGAGCATCCGCCGGTTTTGGGACCGGATATGGGAAACCGAAGGCGCCTTGGGCGGCGCGATTTGGTCTGCGATTGACCAAGTCAATGTGTACGACGGCGGCTCCGACGCTGTCGAGTGGGGTTTACTCGACGTATGGCGCAGGGAAAAGCCGGAATATTACCATGTGAAAAAAGCCTATTCCCCGGTCCGTTTTACAGTCTCTGCCGCGCAGAATGACGGCGGGCTTCGGATTCCGGTGGAAAACCGCTTTAATCATACCAGCTTCCGCGAAATTACGGTGGAATGCAGGGTTAACGGTTCTGCGGTACCCTTCGAGCTGCCCGTTTTGGCGCCCCGGGAAAAAGGCGCGCTGCTGCTGCCTGGCGCTTACCAAGACGGCGATGTGGTGGAAATTACCGTGAAAAGCGGTGATATGGTACTGGACGAAGAACGGCTGGCGCTGGGCGCTGTTACTGCAGTAGCGCGGCCGGACGCGGGCCCGGCGTCTATTCAGGATGGCCAGGACGCAATCGAAGTAGTTGCCGGCGGCACACGCTTTGTCTTTTCGAAAAAGACCGGCTTGCTCGCGGAAGCGGCGGTGGACGGCAAGGTTGCACTGGTGGGCGGCCCCTGCCTGAACTTTACCGGTATCCGCCTGCCGGATTGGGAGCCCCTCGGCCTTTCTGCCGCGCAAGCGGACGGCTGCGCCCAGGTGACCATGAAGGGCCGTTACGGCCAGGTGGCGGATATCACCTTTGTGGCGTCTATTTATGCGGACGGCACGCTGGAAACCGGCTACACCATCGATAAGCTGAACATGCCCATGCCCCGCACCGTCAAAGCCAATGTGGGCTTGGACGTAGGCGGCTTGGACGAACTAGGCGTTTATTATCTGGCGCCGGATTCCTTTGACGTGCTCTCCTGGAAGCGGGACGCGCTGTGGACCGTTTATCCGGCGGATCATATCGGCCGGCCGGAAGGCCGCGCCACCCGGAAGGCCGGCGGCGCAGTGGCTTCCTTTGGCCAGCGGCCGACGAACAGCTGGTCTCAGGACCAGGTCAGCTACGCCTTGTATGGAAAATATGACCAGCCTGTCCGGGGAACCAACGATTTTCGCTCGATGAAGCATCAAATCCGCCGGGCGACCTTGGAGGATCAGGACGGTGTGAAAATCACCGCTTTGTCCGACGGCACAGATTCGGTCCGCGTGGAGATCGTTCCGCATCCGGAGGAGATGATCGATGACCGTGACAGCGCGGTGCGGTACGAAGGCAGCTGGTACGCAATGGACGAAAACTGCGGCAACTACCGGGCGACCGAGACGGTCAGCAAAACCGCAGGCGATTATGCCGAAATCACCTTCGAAGGCACGGGTATTATTTGGTATAGCTCCTCCGATTTGATCCACGGCTGCGCCGCGGTCTACCTGGACGGTGAATTGAAGGATCCGAGGATCTCGCTGTACGTGGACGAGGCGGAAAAACCCGGCATGTCCCGCGGATATGAAAAGCGCTACGGAAAAATCGCGTATTCGGTGGATGGGCTGCCCGCAGGCAAGCACACCTTGCGCATTGTGGTGACCGGCGAAAAGGACGCGCTGTCCCAGGATACCATGGTTTCGGTCGATGCGTTCCGCGTACTGGCGGGCAAACCGGGCAGCGTGAAGTTTATTGTAAACAACGATTATAATTACACCCGGCT
>CABQAC010000233.1 GCA_902462035.1 uncultured Eubacteriales bacterium | reverse complement strand
AAACTGGTTCTGGAGGGCCAGTAAGGGAGGGGTTGTATGCGGCGTTTTCCGGAACCAGTTTTGTTAGTTTCTGATATCGACGGCACTTTGTTAACCAAAAACTACCATATACCACCCCGCAACATTACAGCGATTCGCCGGTTTCAGCAAGAGGGCGGGTTGTTTACCGTTGCTACGGGCCGTTCGATCGAATCGGGGCGGGATACCATTCGCCTGGTGGAACCGAATGCGCCGTGCATCGTACTCAACGGCGGCATGCTGTGTACCTTTGCCACAAAGCATACCATTTGGAGCTGCCCGCTGCCTCCGGCTGGGGAACGGATGGTTCGTGGACTATACCGCCTTTTTCCTGGTACCGCAATCGAGCTTTTCACCAAATCGGATATTTACCTGCTGCGCGGCAATCGCTATTCTTCTTCCCATTTGGAGCGTTCGGGTGTGCGGGGGCTTCCGGTACCGGAGGAAAAATGGCCGCCTGCGGTGTATAAGGCGCTGCTGATGGACGACGAGGACAAAATCGCGGTCATACGCCGCCATGTGGCGCAATTTCCAGATCCCGAACTCCGTTTTTTTCCGTCATCTGCCCATTACCTCGAAATGGTTCCGGCTAGGGTAAACAAAGGCGCCGCGCTTCAAAAGCTGCGGTCCTTGCTGGGGATCCGGCAGCAAAACACGTTTGCGATTGGCGATTATGATAATGATTTAGAAATGATTCAATCCGCGTATTTGGGGGCTGCTCCCCAAAATGCGATTGATGAAATAAAAGCCAGCGCTCAGCTGACGGTGTGTGATTGCGCCGACGGAGCGGTGGCAGACTTCATTGCACACATCGAATCGATGTATCATCTGCACAATTCATGAAGGAGGAGAAATTAATGGATCAAGCGAAGAAGAAAGAGCTTGCGATGATGGCCTGCAAGGTCAGGATGGGCATCATCGAAGGCGTATTTCATGCCAAATCGGGGCATCCAGGCGGATCCCTTTCCGTTGCGGACATGCTCACCTATCTCTATTTTGTTGAAATGAAGGTCGATCCCAAAAATCCCAAGTGGGAGGACCGGGACCGTTTTGTTTTGTCCAAGGGGCATACGGCGCCCGCCTTGTATTCGGTGCTGGCCAACCGCGGCTTTTTCAGTACCGAGGAACTCAAATCGCTGCGCCATACGGGCGCGCTGCTGCAAGGACATCCGGATATGAAAACCATTCCCGGCGTGGATATGAGCTCGGGTTCCTTGGGCCAGGGTATTTCCGCCGCCGTGGGTATGGCGCTGAACGCTAAACTAAACCGCCGGGATTACCGTGTTTATACGGCTTTGGGAGATGGCGAGATTCAGGAGGGTCAGGTTTGGGAGGCCGCGATGTTCGCCGCTGCCAAAAAACTGGACCAGATTGTCGCGATTGTGGACAACAACAATTTGCAGATTGACGGCTCTATCGAAGAAGTCAATTCCCCGTACCCCATCGACGAAAAATTCAAGGCATTTGGTTGGGAAGTTGCGGTGATCGACGGGCATGATTTTGAACAAATCGAAGCAGCTTTGGCTCTGGCGCGCCAGACCAAGGGCAAGCCGTTTGCAATTATCATGAAAACCACGAAGGGCAAGGACGTTTCCTTTATGGAGAACCAGTGTTCCTGGCACGGCAGCGCCCCCAACGCGGAACAATACGAACAGGCGATGCAGGATTTGAAACAAGTTCTCTCGAATTTGGAGGTGCAATAAGATGGCGGATGCAGCAAAGAAAAAGGCAACGCGCGACAGCTATGGCGAAGCGCTGGTAGAGGTCGCAAAGGAACATCAAAACCTGTTTGTGCTGGACGCTGACCTGGCCCAGGCAACCAAAACCGTGACGTTTAAAAAGGCCTTTCCGGAACGGTTTATCGATTGTGGAATCGCGGAAGCTAATATGATGGGCATTGCGGCGGGCCTTGCCGCTACCGGCAACATCGTTTTCGCAAGTTCCTTTGCAATGTTCGCTGCGGGCCGCGCGTTTGAACAAGTGCGCAATTCTATTGCTTACCCGCATTTGAACGTTAAAATCGGCGCTACCCACGCCGGGATTTCGGTGGGAGAGGACGGCGCTACCCATCAATGCTGCGAAGATATCGCGCTGATGCGTTCCATTCCGGGTATGACCATTATAAACCCCGCAGACGACCGGGAAACCAAGCTGGCCGTACGTGCGGCAGCCCAGGCGGATGGTCCTTTTTACCTGCGGTTTGGGCGGCTGGCGGTTCCGGCGCTGTTTGACGAGGACTATCACTTCGAAATCGGCAAGGGCGTCCTTCTCCGCGAGGGCAGCGATGTGACGATCATCGCAACAGGCCTGATGGTTGGAGAGGCCCTGCAAGCTCAAGAAATGCTCCTGCAGCAGGGTATATCCGCAAAAGTGATTAATATTCACACTATTAAACCCATCGACAAGCAGATTATTCTGGAAGCCGCCGCTACTACCGGCGCCATTGTTACGGCAGAAGAGCACAATATCATCGGCGGCCTGGGTTCTGCGGTTGCGGAGACGGTTTGCGAGAGCGGCCATCCCGTTCCGGTCGTTCGTGTGGGGGTAGAGGATGTTTTCGGCAAGTCCGGCCCCGCGCTGGAGCTGTTGAAGGTGTTTGGTCTGAGCGCAGAAAATATTGTGGAGAAAGCCAAAATGGCGATTTCCCTGAAAAACAATTAAGTAAAAACGGTTCAAGGAGCCCATCTACGCTCCTTGAACCGTTTTTTGTCGGCGTCAGGGGAAAGGGGAGTGGACATTGATGGAGCTTTCCCGTCAAGAACGGATCTTGATCGCGTCAGCCTTCTGTTTGGTTGCCGTGCTGATCGGGTACCACATTTTTTATAGCAACCGACTGCAACCGCCGGTCATTGTGTACGAACCGGCTTCTTCGGCGGCGCCTGCCGTTTCTTCAGCCGGCGCCAGTGGCGGTTCGGTTTCCGTCTCCCGTCCGCAGGGCGAATCCGGGTTGACTTACCGCAGCGTCAATCTGAATACGGCGGATGCGGGGGAATTATGCCGCCTGCCAGGTGTTGGGGAAGTGCTGGCTGGGCGGATCCTTGAAAGGCGGCAGCAATACGGCCCCTATAAAAGCGTAGCGGATATAAAACAAGTAAAGGGAATCGGCGAAAAGATTTTTGAGCAGATCGAGCCTTATCTTATCGTGTAAAAAAAGCCCGGGAACGCTCCCGGGCTTTTATCGTTTTTCCGCACATGATGCGGACTGACCGTATTTACAGCCGATGTGCAATTTTTTTTAGATATTCCCGAAAGTCAGCACCGATTTCGGGGTGTTCCAACGCAATTTCCACCGAGGCCTGCATGACGCCCAGTTTATTGCCCATATCGTACCGGACGCCTTCGAAGTCCAACGCGATCATGCCTTGGCTGCGGGCCATGGTCCGCATGGCGTCGGTCAATTGAATTTCCCCGCCGGCCCCAGGAGGCGTTTGGTCCAAAAT
Source organism: uncultured Eubacteriales bacterium (assembly GCA_902462035.1). GTDB lineage: Bacteria > Bacillota > Clostridia > Oscillospirales > Acutalibacteraceae > CABQAC01. The sequence continues at coordinate 167 of CABQAC010000233.1, read as the reverse complement.
ATCAAAAATTTCTGGCGGCAGCACGCACCGGCCCAAAATGGAATAGTAGGAAAACGTTTCGGCGGGCGTAGCAGGTTTTTCGACCATGTCGCTTACCGCGAATAGCCGGTCGCGAATGGGTTCCACCTTCAGAGAGCTATATTTTGAAATATCGGCGGGCGGAACTT
>CABQAC010000232.1 GCA_902462035.1 uncultured Eubacteriales bacterium | reverse complement strand
AGATGCGCCAGGCGCGCAAGGCGGGCATCGACCTGCCCGCCCCCGGCGATGGCGCCAGTTTCATTTTTGTGGAGTGAAAAGAAGATGGGAAAAAATCCATACCGTCTTTCCAAACAGGTGGAAGCGGACCCGGCGGACCGCCGGGCTTTTGATGCGCTTGCAACCCAGGTGTTCGGCCTTTCTTTCGAGGAATGGCATAAAGCGGGATATTGGACTGGCCGCTACCTGCCCTATACACTGTTCGACGGCAGCCGGGCGGTAGCCAATGTCTCGGTCAACCGCATGTCGTTCTGCTACGCGGGCAGGCGCAGGGAATATATTCAACTGGGCACCGTGATGACCGCTCCCGGTTACCGCGGGCAGGGGCTGGGGCGTTTTTTGATGGAAACCGTCCTTGACGAATGGGCGCCGCGGTGCGATGGCTTTTATTTGTTCGCAAACAAGTCGGCGCTGGATTTTTACCCTAAGTTCGGTTTTTCCAGAATGCCCCAGCACCAAACCGCGCTGCCGGTCGTGCCGCGGCCGGGCCGGGCACGGAAAATGGAATGGAACAGCGAGCGGGACCGGGCGCTGCTTTGGGAGCGGTACCGCCAGGGCAGCCCTTTTTGCGCGTTCCCCATGCTGGACCAGTTTCCGCTGCTGATGTTTTACGGTACCGGTCCCCTGCGGGACGCGATGTACGACCTGCCGGCGTTAGGCGTTTCGGCGGTGGTTGAGCAGGAGGGCGATACCCTTTGCTGCCTGGGGCTATTTGGAAAGACCAGCGCTTCGCTTACCCAAGTGCTGTCGGCCTTAGCGCCGGCGGGTACACGCCGCGCCGTCCTGGGTTTTCCGCCTTTCAAACAAGAGCCTGGTTTTTCCACGGCGCCGGTCCCGGAACAGGAGGACACGCTGTTTGTACGGGGACGGGATCTGGCGTTTTTTCATAAAAGCCCCCTGCTGTTCCCCCTTTTGTCCCACGCGTAACGGCGAGCCAATTAAAAAGGACCGCAGCCCAAAAACCGGCTGCGGTCCTTTTTGTCGATTTTCACGGGTTGTACCGTCACGCTTTTTTCCGCGCGGCAAGGTCCGCCGCAAAAAGCATGATGGCCCCGATGACCAGTACGGCGAAGGATAAAAAATCCCATCCGTCCAGCAGTGGCCCGCCGATCATCCTGGAAAGCGTCAGGTTGATCAAAAGGCAGGTGGGGACCAACAGCAGCAGCGATACCGCCATTGCGGCCAGCTTCCTGCTTTTTTGTATTTTGAACAGCGCAAAAACGAGCCATAGGAACACAAGGGAAATCACGGCCATCCGGACGCCGATGGGAAAAACCAGGCCGTTGTCTGGAATCAGGGTTTGCAGCACATACAGGAAGGGAATCAGGAAGACGCTCAGCGCGGCCATCGCGCCCCCCATACCGGGTCCGCCGAACCTTATGACGGGGAAAAACACCAGCCAGGCAAAAGCCATGGCGCTCATTGGAATAAGAGACCAGGTAAAAGCATTTGAAACTGCCGCGTCGCAGATTGCGCAGGTTACCGCGCCGGCCAAAAGCAGAAGGGAAAAGGCAACGGCACAAAAGCGCCGCGTCAAAATGAATTTTCTTGTCTGATTCGTTTCCTCACGCACAAGACAACACCTCCTTTCCCTATCTTAGAAGAAGGTACGCCGGAAAACAAGAAACCGGCGGTTGCCCCCAAGCAAAGGCAACCACTGGTAGAAACACCAGGCGCGCAGGGGCGTGTGTTTTTGGACGCAACCGCCGTGGTTTCGGTAAAACAGGATGCCGCTGTTTATGGGTTGTTCCGATCTCCACAAAATACCAATTGATTTTTGACGGAAATCCCCTATAATAAGAACAAATGTTCTTATTATAGGGGATGAATATGGAACGAACGATCTTACACAGTGACATGAACAATTTTTATGCCAGCGTAGAATGTTTGTATGACCCCTCCTTGCGGGGAAAACCAGTAGCGGTGGCGGGGGACTCCACCCTGCGCCACGGCATTGTGCTGGCGAAAAACGAGGCGGCCAAGCGCTTTGGCGTCCAAACGGGAGAGGCGTTATGGCAGGCCCGCAGAAAGTGCGGCGAACTGGTCTTTGTTCCCCCGCATTATGACCGTTACCTGCGTTATTCCCGGATGGCGCGGGATATTTACGCCGAATACACCGACCGGGTGGAATCCTTCGGGCTGGATGAATGCTGGCTGGACGTCAGCGACAGCCGCGCCCTGTTTGGCGATGGGACGGCCATCGCAGACCAAATCCGCCGCCGGATTCGGGAAGAATTGGGCGTTACCGCTTCGGTGGGGGTTTCGTTTAATAAAATTTTTGCCAAACTGGGGTCCGACCTGCGCAAGCCCGACGCCACCACCGTCATCAGCCGCGAACATTTCCAGGACCAAGTATGGCCCCTGCCGGTGCGGGAGCTGTTGTATGTGGGCAGGGCCACCCACGCGGCCCTTGCAAAGTACGGCATCCATACCATCGGCCAGCTGGCTCAGGCGGACGCGCGCTTTTTGCAGCGGATCCTGGGCAAAAACGGGGTGATGCTGTGGACCTTTGCCAATGGCCGGGACTTGTCTCCCGTATCCAACATCGGGGCCAAAAGCATGGTCAAATCGGTGGGCAACAGCACCACCGCGCCCCGGGACCTGACCACTGGCCAGGATGTGAAAATCACCTTATACGTGCTGTGCGAAAGCGTTTCCGCCAGGCTGCGCGCCTGCGATTTCGTCTGCGGAACCGTGCAGCTGCACGTGCGGGACAACCAGCTGTGTTCGTACGAGCGGCAGGCAAAACTTTCCCTGCCCAGCAGCAATACCCGGGACCTGTTCGTCAAGGCATGGGAATTGTACGAAAAAAATCCCCCCGGCCGCCCTATCCGTTCCCTGGGGGTGCGGGCGTGCGGCTTGGCGGTGGAGGAAAACCCCCAGCTTTCTTTTTTGCCCGAACTGGAACAAATGCAGGAGCAGGACCGGCTGGAGCGGACGGTGGACCGCCTGCGGGAACGGTTTGGCCATGGCTGTGTGCGCAGGGGAATCATGTTGCTGGATCCGGCCCTTTCGGCAGTGGATCCACAAAACGACCACGTTATCCATCCCGAGGGGATGGGGAAAAGCCTGGCTCTGGCTGACTCGCGTTTACAAAAGCCGCAATAAGCGGTTTTTATAGAAAAAAGAACCGTAAATAACGTGCCAATTTTATGGCGGAATGTAGTAGCATAAAAGATAGAAATTTGTGATTTGATATCACCAAGAAGGAGGAAACGATGATGACCGACCGGGAGCTTGACGATCAATTTTTTCGCAACAGGATCTCACAGCTTCGGGTTAAGGCGAACCTGTCGGAGTACGAGCTATCCCGGGCCATGGGACACAACCGGACGTATATCCAGAACATCGTGTCCGGTAAGTCCAGGCTGCCCCATACCGAGCTGCTGGAACTTTGCCGCCTTCTTAAAATTACGCCGGAACAGTTCTTTTCGGCCGATATCGAGAACCCGGCGCTGGTGCTGGAATTGATGGAGGAAGCGAAAAAGATGCCGGACGACGATATACAGCTGGTGCTGCGGATCGTCCGCCGGATGAACGGAAATTAACCCCTCCCCCAAAAGCCCGCCGCTCCTCCCTTTGCGGAG
>CABQAC010000231.1 GCA_902462035.1 uncultured Eubacteriales bacterium | reverse complement strand
GGCGGGGCGTTACCGGATGCGCAGGAGCCAAAAACAGCCTCCGCCCGGGAGGAAACGGCCGCTGTTTTGGACGCGCCCCGCCTCCAAGCGGAGGATGCCGCTGAAACGGCTGTGCAGGAGGAACCGCCGCTGCCTTCCCGCGCGGGGCGGGGACCGCGAAAAGATCCCACGACGGCGGAGGTGCTCCGCCGCGCCCGGGCGGCCCTTTACCAAAGCCGCCGCGGGAGAAAACAATAAAACATCCGGTCCGCCGGTATTGCCGGCGGACCTTTTGCGTCCATCTGCGCAAGGAAAGGAAAAACGCTATGACGGAACGACAAAGGAACACCCTGTTTATCACCGACCTGGACGGCACCCTGCTTACCCCCGACAAAACCCTTTCCCCCAAAACGGTGGAAATTCTGAACCGCCTGATCGGCCAGGGCATGCGGTTTTCCGTGGCCACCGCCCGGTCTGCCGCCTCCACGGTGGAGCTGCTGCGCCCGCTGCGCTTGTCCCTGCCCGTGGTGCTGATGAACGGCGTGATGCTGTACGACCTGCAAAACCGCCGTTACCTTTCCACCCACGCCCTAACGCGCGCGGAAACGGAAGACCTTCTTACCCTGCTGCGGTCGCAGGGCAAGACCCCCTTTTTGTACCGGCTGGAGGACCAGCGGCTGAGCGTGGAATTCGAAAGGCTGGATAACCCGGAGGAGGAAGCGTTTTATACCGAACGGGCGGGGCTTGTATACAAGCGGTTCCAGCAGGTAAAACGGCTGGACGCCCAGGGGGACGCGCCCGTCGTCTATTTGACCATGATCGACACGCGGGAACTGCTGGAACCCATCTTCCGCTTTTTATGCGAACAGGGCCGGGTTGCGGCGTCCTTGTACCAGGATAATTATTCCGACATGTGGTATTTGGAAATTTACAGCAAAAAAGCGAGCAAGCGGGCCGGCGCGCTGGAAGTGCGGGCGCGGTGCGGCGCTTCCCGCATGGTGGCCTTTGGGGACAATTACAACGACATGGGGTTGCTGGAGGCTGCGGATGAAGGATACGCCGTGGAAAACGCCCAGGAGGCCCTTCGCCGGATGGCCCACGGTGTAATCGGCGGCAACAGGGAAGACGGAGTAGCCAAATTTTTGCAGGATTATTGGTCGGAATAAATAACAGTGCCAAAAAACAAGTCATAAAAACAGGCATAAGCGCACGAAAAAAACATTGATTCTTGCATGCGCATCGGTTACAATAAATCCAAATGGCGTAATACGGGGGCAAGGCCCCAAAACGGACAGGTTCCCCTTGGGGGACGCTGCCGGGGAAAGGACGGCGAAGACATGGCTGCGGATGCCATTGAACGGATTAAGCAAGCCGAACAGCAAGCGGCGCAAGCCGAACAGGACGGCGCCCAGAAAAAGGCCGGCCTGGTGGAGCAGGCGCGGCGCCAGGCCGCGGAACAGGACAGCGCCGCTGAAATTCGGGCCCAGCAGGAGGCAGAAGCGCTCCGCCGCGCCGCGCAGGAACAAGCGCAGCGGGAACGGGAACTGGAATTAGAAGAAGGGCAAAGGGAGATCGGCCGCCTGCGCCAATTGGTGGAACAGCGGAAAGAACAAGCCGTCGGCCGGGTTGTGGAGCGAATCGCCACATAACGCGGCTGGGTTTTTGGATGGGAGGTGGCCGGACTTGGCGGTTGTGCCAATGAAAAAAATCAGGGTTTATGCCCTGCGCAAGCACCGAAAACCTGTGCTGGAAGCCGTCCAGCGCATGGGCGTGCTGGAAGTGTCCGACGAAAAAATCGATTTTGGCGAACGGGCGGATCCTTCCGCGTCTATCAGCCAGTTTGACCGCAGTATCGAATTGGCCCGGCAGGCGCTGGAAGTACTTAACACCGTGGCGCCCCGGAAAAAGTCGATGCTGTCGAGCTTGCAGGGGCTGCGCAGGCTGGACGAAACCGAATTTGCCGCTCTGGCGGCGGAGCACGAGAAAATATTACAGCAATCATCCCAAATCGTTCAGCTTTCCCGGGAGATGGCCGAAAAACAGGCGGATGTCATCCGTCTTTCGGCCCAGATCGAGTCGCTGGCGCCCTGGCTGCCGCTGGATGTTTCCATGCGGACAAAGGGCACCCGTACCGCTCGGGCGCTGATTGGAACCTTGCCGGGCGAATGGGACCAGGCGGCGGTGCTGGCAGGCCTTGCCGGCCGCGCGCCGCAGGCGGAGCCGGTCTATGTGGAAGTAATCAGCGCGTCCAGGGAGCAGACTTGCCTGTTCCTGCTTTGCCCTTCGCGGGTGGGGGACGCGGTGGAACAGGCCCTGCGGTCCATGGGCTTTTCTTACCCGGCTGCTCCCACCAAAACCGCGCCGGCGGTTTATGCGCAGACCCTTCGCGAACGCAGCGACGCGCTGCAGAAGGAAATCGAAGACTGTAAAAAACAGCTTTTGGAACGCAGCGACCAGGCGGAACGGCTGGAATTTTTGATGGACTTTTACGCCATGCGGCGGGAAAAATACCAGGTGATCGGCACCCTGTGCCAAACCAAAAACGTCTTTTTGCTCACCGGTTATCTGCCCGAGGAAGCGGTGGCCTCTTTGGAACGGCGGCTGGAGCCTTACGACGCGGCGGTGGAGATTTTGGCGCCGGAACCCGGGGAGGAACTGCCCGTGCTGCTGCACAACAATGGGTTTGCGCGGCCGGTGGAGGGCGTGGTGGAAATGTACAGCCTTCCCGCCAAACGGGATGTCGATCCGACCTTCTTGACTTCGATCTTTTATTATTTCTTGTTTGGCCTGATGCTGGCGGACGCGGCTTACGGCATCCTGATGGTGGTGGGCTGCTGGGCCGTGCTTAAAAAATTCCCCTACATGGGGGCGGGCCTGCGCCGCACGCTGAAGATGTTTATGTACAGCGGCGTGTCCACTACCGTTTGGGGGGTGCTGTTCGGCAGCTATTTTGGCGACGCCGTCACCGTGGTGGCCCAGACCTTTTTTGGAAGTGATTTTACCATCCCGGCGTTGTGGTTCGTCCCGCTCAACGACCCCATGAAGATGCTCTTGTTTTCTTTTGTGGTGGGATTGGTACACCTGTTTACCGGCCTTGCGGTGCAGTTTTACCAGCTTTGGCGCAGCGGCGACCGGAAGGGCGCGCTCTGCGACGTGGGCTTTTGGTACTGCCTGCTCATCGGGTTGATCGTATGGCTCCTTTCCACCGAGATGTTCCAGGGTATTGCCGGAATCTCGGTCTTTATTCCGCCAGCGGTGGTGCTGGCCGCGCAATGCTTGGCGGGCGCCGGCGCGGTGGGAATCCTGCTGACCGCAGGGCGCGCGTCCCGCAGTCCCTTTAAACGCCTGCTCAAAGGCGCCTATGGCCTGTACGGCGTGACCAGTTATTTAAGCGACGTGCTGTCCTACTCCCGGCTGCTGGCGTTGGGGCTGGCCACCGGCGTCATCGCGTCGGTCATCAATACTATGGGGGCCATGCTGGGCGGCGGCGTGGTGGGCGCCATTGTCTTTATCCTTGTGTTCCTGGTGGGGCATACCTTTAATATCGCCATCAACCTGCTGGGGGCTTACGTGCATACCAACAGGCTGGAATATGTGGAATTCTTCGGCAAGTTCTACGAGGGCGGCGGACGGAAATACCAGCCTTTCGCAGCCAACAACCAATATTTCGCCATCAAGGAGGAAAAACGGTA
>CABQAC010000230.1 GCA_902462035.1 uncultured Eubacteriales bacterium | reverse complement strand
GATGACCTCTATCGAGGGCAAGCGCGGCGAGCCGCGCCCCCGTCCGCCGTTCCCGGCGGTCAAGGGCTTATTCGGCAAGCCAACCATCCTGAATAACGTGGAAACCTGGGCCAACGTTCCTCAGATTATCTTAAACGGGCCCGAGTGGTTCAATGCCATCGGCACCGAAAAATCCAAGGGCACCAAGGTGTTCGCTTTGGGCGGCAAAATTAAGCACACCGGCCTGGTGGAAGTGCCCATGGGCACCACCCTGCGCACCATCGTGGAGGAGATCGGCGGCGGCGTGCCCGGCGGCAAAAAGTTCAAAGCGGCCCAAACCGGCGGCCCGTCCGGCGGCTGCATCCCGGCGGAGCATATGGATATTCCCATCGACTACGACAACCTGATCGCCATCGGCTCCATGATGGGATCCGGCGGCTTGATCGTTATGGACGAAACCACCTGTATGGTGGACATCGCAAAGTTCTTCCTGGAATTCACCGTGGACGAATCCTGCGGCAAGTGCACCCCGTGCCGGGTGGGCACCAAGCGGCTGCTCGAGATTCTGGACAAAATTACCCGCGGCGAAGGGACCTTGGAGGATCTGGATAAACTGGAGGAACTGTGCTATTACATCAAGGAAAACGCGTTGTGCGGCCTGGGCCAGACCGCGCCCAACCCGGTGCTTTCCACCCTGCGTTATTTCCGCGAGGAGTACGAAGCCCACGTGGTGGAAAAGCGCTGCCCGGCCGGCGTGTGCAAGAAGCTGCTCAACTACCATATTATCGAGGATAAGTGCCGCGGCTGTACCCTGTGCGCGCGCAACTGCCCGGTGGGGGCGATTTCCGGCACGGTGAAGAACCCCCATGTGATCGATACTGCCAAGTGCATCAAGTGCGGCGCCTGTATGGAAAAGTGTAAGTTCGGCGCCATCGAGAAGAAATAAGGTCAGGGGTAACTATGTGAAAGGATGATCATTGCGTTATGGATATGGTCAATGTCAAAATCAACGGCATGCCCCTCTCGGTGCCGAAAAATTCCACCATTCTGGAGGCTGCCCGTTACGCCGGGATCAACATCCCGACCCTTTGCTACATGAAGGATAAAAATGAAATCGGCGCCTGCCGGATCTGCGTGGTGGAGGTCAAAGGCGCCAAAACCCTGGTCGCGTCCTGCGTGTATCCGGTGAACGAGGGCATGGAGGTTTGGACCAACACGCCCAAGGTCCAGCGGTCCCGCAAGGTAACGCTGGAACTGATCCTGTCCACCCACGAGCGAAAATGCCTGTCCTGCGTGCGCAGCGGCGACTGCGAACTGCAGCGGCTGTGCCAGGAGTACGGCGTGGACGAATCCCGGTTCGAGGGCGACATGCCCCATTACGGGCTGGACGAAACCACCGCGTACCTGGTGCGGGATAACAACAAGTGCATTTTGTGCCGCCGCTGCGTGGCCGCGTGCAACGACCAGGGCATCGGCGTGATCGGCGCCAACAACCGCGGGTTCGATTCGGCTGTCGGCTGTTCCTTTAACCGCGATTTGGGCGAAGTCAGCTGCGTGGGCTGCGGCCAGTGTATCGTCAACTGCCCCACCGGCGCGCTGCGCGAGCGGGATGATACCGATGCGGTTTTCGCCGCCATCGCCGACCCCAAAAAGCACGTGGTGGTGCATACCGCGCCATCCATCCGCGTTACTTTGGGCGAGTGCTTCGGCATGCCCATCGGCACCAATGTCAAAGGCAAGATGGTGGCGGCTTTGCGCCGCCTGGGCTTTGACAAGGTGTTCGACACCGATTTTGGCGCGGACCTAACCATCATGGAGGAAGCGACCGAATTCCTGGATCGGGTTAAAAACGGCGGCGTGCTGCCCATGATCACCTCCTGCTCCCCCGGATGGGTCAAATACTGCGAGCACTATTACCCCGAGCTGCTGCCCCATCTGTCCACCTGCAAATCCCCCCAGCAGATGACCGGCGCGGCCATTAAGACCTGGTACGCCCAGAAAAACAAGATCAATCCGGAGGACATTGTGAGCGTGGCCATTATGCCCTGCACCGCCAAAAAGTTCGAAAGCGGGCGGGACGGGGAGTCCGCCGCCGGCGTGCCCGACGTGGATTATGCCCTGACCACCCGGGAACTTGCCCGGATGATCAACCGCGCCCACATCGACTTCAATCTGCTGCCCGAGGAAGCGTTTGACCCCGCCATGGGCGAAAGCACCGGCGCCGCCGCTATTTTCGGCGCGACCGGCGGCGTGATGGAAGCGGCGCTGCGCACCGCGGCCGACGTGCTTACGGGCGAAAGCCTGGAGGCGGTGGATTACGAGGAAGTCCGCGGCACCGCCGACATTAAGGAAGCGGTATACAAGATTGCGGGCATGGACGTAAAGGTTGCGGTAGCAAGCGGCCTTTCAAACGCCAAGGAGATTTTGGAGAAGATTAAAAACGGTACGGCGGACTATCAGTTTATCGAGATTATGTGCTGCCCCGGCGGCTGCGTCAACGGCGGCGGCCAGCCTCTGCAGCCCGCTTCGGTGCGCAATTTTACCGACCTTCGCACCCTTCGCGCCAAGGCGCTTTACGAGGAAGACAAGGCCCTGCCGCTGCGCAAGAGCCACGAGAGCGCGCTGATCAAAAAAGCGTACGACGAATTCTTCGAGAAGCCCGGCAGCCACAAGGCGCACGAAATTCTGCATACCCACTATGTGGAGCGCAACCGGTATTAAACAGAACAAACGAGCAAAGGGAGCGCCCCGCGGGGCGCTCCTTTTCTATAATTTAATGTTTTCAAGTGTGGGTATCCTAATTGGATGCGGACAAATCCTTGTAGTCAAGAATAACGGTTTTTGAATTGTAATAAACCAATTCAATTTCGCTTTTGGAGGTGGTCCAAACAAGAAAGTTTTTTTCCGGTTCGCTATAATTGCCGTGCTTCTTTATTAAATCTTGTTTGTGAAAATCGAAAATTTGTTGCATCATAGTCGAGTCGCTGCTTGTACTTGTAATCAGAATCATCACATTGTAGAGAGAGTCGCTTTCAAAATCATAAGTGACAATCGCGTCTGCATTTTCCTGACCATCATAATTATCTATTGTTAATCCAATTAAATTGCCTTTTGGCGAAAAAATAGCTGTTTGGGGTACTTTCTCTTTTACCTCCGCAAAAGTCATTCCCCATTTCGTATCTTTATAATATCCTTCAGCATTGTTTGGAAGAACAAACCTGATGAGCAAAAACACACCGACGGCGATTACAGCAAGGACTGAGGCTGATATTATCATTGCTTTTGCGGATGGTTTCCATCGTTGTTTTCTGTTCATGTTCACCGGCGCAGCAGCGTAGGATTCGATTTTTGTTTGATCTGGTGGCATCCCGAATTCTTTTCCATTGCTGTCATTCATTTGTTTTCTCCTTCTTTTCAATAAATTATAATTATATATTATAATTATAATTATAATTTCGTCAATCACGATTGACGAAATTCTTGCGCAAGATTATATGACAAAAATCATGGATATGATCAACCAACAAAGGGAGCGCCAAAAAGCCTTCCGGTGGATGCAAAGGAGGGCATGGCAAAGCGCATGAGTAAAACCAAATTAGCCGCGCGGGCCTAGCGGTTATCCAAGATGGGTCCGTGGTTTTTTTCGAAGAGTTCGACATTTTTGCGGATGAGAAAGAGGATCTGCGCGCAGG
>CABQAC010000229.1 GCA_902462035.1 uncultured Eubacteriales bacterium | reverse complement strand
CCACATACAAGTCCCCCCCCAAAACCTGCAGGTTGGCGTTGCACACGACTTGCACCGCGCCGTTGGTAATGGACATGATAAAACCCGAAAGCCCCAGCGCGGTAATCCGCCGGACCAAGGGCGCGCGCAGCCTCATCCGCCCGGGCCGCAGGCGGATGAGCGCCCGGCGGCTGGTTAAAAACCGCAGCGCCCAAACAGCGGAACACAACTGGGCGACCACGGTAGCGACCGCCGCCCCCCGAACCCCCATATCGAGCACGAAGATGAACAGCGGATCCAGCGCCAGGTTGACTACCGCGCCGAGCAGAACGGTCATCATACCGGTGCGGGCAAACCCCTGGGCGTTGATGAACTGGTTGAGCCCCAGGCTGATCATGACGAACACGCTGCCGCACAGGTAGATGGACAAATACCCGTCCGCGTAGGGGAAGGTGACGTCGCTGGCGCCGAACAGGTACAAAAGGGGCCGCTTAAAAAGCAGAATGACAACGGTGAGCGCCGCCCCCGATCCCACCAGCAAAGCAAACGTGTTGCCCAGGATGGTTTCGGCCTGCTCGGTGTCTCCCCGGCCGCGTTCGATGGAAAACAAAGGCGAGCCGCCCATGCCGAACAGGTTCGCGAAGGCGATGATGACCGATAAAATGGGAAAGGTCAGCCCAATGCCGGTCAGAGCGCTGGCCGCGGCATCCGGCAGATGGCCGATGTACATGCGGTCCACCACGCTGTACAGCACGTTGATCAGCTGCGCAAGGATCATGGGGCCAGCCAGCCGCAGGATGTTGCGCATGACCGTTCCCTTTGAAAAATCGTTTTGCATCCGCGCAAATCCCCCTTTATTGCCGCGGTTTAAAAAATGGAAGCGGAACCGGTGGCAAACACCAGTTCCGCTCTAGCACGCCGATGGCGCGGTTTAGAATCCGAAGTACTCTTTGGCGTTGTTGTAGGAAATATCCTGCACCATGCGGCCCAGGGCTTCCATGTCGCAGGGGTATTCGCCGTTTTCCACCCACGTGCCGATCAGGTTGCACAGGATGCGGCGGAAATAATCGTGCCGGGTGTAGGACAAAAAGCTGCGGGAATCGGTAAGCATACCGATGAAATTACCCAGCACCGAAAGATTCGCAAGGCTGGTCAGCTGGGCTACCATGCCGGTTTTCGTATCGTTGAACCACCAGGCGGAGCCGTGCTGAATCTTGCCGCAGGGCGCGTCCTGGAAGCAGCCGATGAGCGCGTCGAGCATTTCGTTGTCGTTGGGGTTCAGGGAGTACAGCACCGTCTTCGGCAGCAAATCCTCCTGCTGCAGGCAGTCCATCAGGCGCACGATGCCTTCGGCGCAGCTGGTGTTGGCGATACAGTCGAAGCCGGTATCCGGCCCCAGCTTGTTGAACAGTTTCGTGTTGGAATTGCGGATGGCGCCGTAGTGGATCTGCATGACCCAGCCGCGCTTGGCGTACTCGCGGCCCAAGAAAAGCAGAACGCCGGTCTTGTACTGTTCGGCTTCCTCCACGGTAACGGGCTTGCCGGCCAATCCCTTTTGCAGAATCCCGTCGAGCGTCTTTTCATCCGCAGGGCGGCACATGACATAATCCAGGCCATGGTCGGACGCCTTGCAGCCCAGGCTGCCAAACAAATCGAGCCGGGCCGACAGAGCGGCGCATACCCCGGCAAAGGTTTTCGTCTCCTTGCCGCTGACATCCGCCAGCTTTGCCATATAATCCGCAAAGCCCGCTTTGTCGATATTAATGGCTTTATCCGGCCGGAAAGAGGGAACGACCTTCACCTTGCAGGTGGGATCGGCGGCAATGGCCTTGTGCCATTCCAGCGTATCGGTGGGGTCGTCGGTGGTGCCGATGACCTTGACATTCGACTGCTCGATAATCCCGCGCACGCTCAAAGCGTCGGTCTTCAGCTTTTCGTTGCACAGGTTCCAAACGTCCTCCGCGGTTTCGCCGTTGAGCACGCCGTCGTATCCAAAATATTTTTTCAGTTCCAGGTGGGTCCAGTGGTACATGGGGTTGCCGATGGCCTTGGGAAGCGCCTCGGCAAATTTTTGGAACTTCTCGCGGTCGGTGGACTCGGCGCCGGTCACATCTTTTTCCAGCACGCCGCAGGAGCGGATCAGCCGCCATTTATAATGGTCGCCGCCCAGCCAAACCTGGGCGATGTTGTCGAACTTGCGGTCCTTGGCAATCTCTTCGGGGTTGATGTGGCAGTGGTAATCGATGATGGGCATTTGCGCCGCATACTGGTGGAAAAGGGTTTTGGCCGTCTCGTTCGAGAGGAGAAAATCCTGGTCCATGAATTGTTTCATGCTATAACCATCCTTTCGCTGTAGCCGTTTGATCGCTCCATTTTGATTCTTTTGGCGCGGCGAAAAGCCAGCGCCCCATTGCCTGACACGCGCCGTTGTAAGCGCTTTCAGGCGTATTATACCCCATTCGTTCTCCGAAAGCAAGGCGTTTTTGACACTACGGCCGGATGAAATTGGTCCACAGCCGGGGCTCCTGCGCGGGGTCTTTGACCCCGGCCTCCCTGCCCGCGCGGATACACTGAAGCAGCCAGGCCATATTCCGCCCCAACACCCGCATGGTCTGCATGCCTTCCTGGTCCTGGCGCACCTCTTCCGGGGTACTGCCATGCACCATATTCCAGTACTGGGAAGCGACCACCGGCATACCGGCAAAGGTGAAATACTTGTTGAGCTGGTCCAGCGCGGCGGTGGAACCCGCCCGGCGGCAGCTGACCACCGCCGCGCCCGGTTTTTGGGCGAAGCAGCGGCCCGCGTAGAAAAAGCGGTCTAAAAAAGAGGTCATGGCGCCGGAGGCCGCCGCGTAATGCACCGGCGATCCGAACACGAAACCGTCGGCCTGTTCGGCCTTTTGAAGCGCAAGGTTCACCGCGTCTTGGTCAAACACACAGCGGTGGCCGCCCTGCTTGGCGCAGCCGCCGCACCCCATGCAGCCGCGCACCGGTTCCGTGCCCACAAAAAGGATTTCGGTTTGGATGCCTTCCTGTTCCAGCGTATCCGCCACCTCCCGCAACGCGGTGTAGGTGCAGCCCTTCTCGTGGGGGCTGCCATTGATCAGCAGTACTTTCATCGGTATATCCCGTCCTTTCCAATGGTTTCTGTCAATCCGCTTCAGCCGCGCACCGTCAGCCGCGCTTCCAGCGGGGCTGCGCCGCAAAGCGCCGCGGACCGCCTGTCCGGCTGGCTGCCGCCCACGTACACGGCGGCCTCCCCCGGTTCAAAAAGCCGCTCGCCCGCCTCGTCCACCACCCAGAAGGCTTCACCCCGCACCGGGACCGTGATCCGCTTGGATTCCCCGGCCTTCAGGCAAACGCGGCAAAAGCCGCACAGGCTGTAGTTGGGCACGCGATGGCTGCTGCGGAATCGCTTTACATAAACCTGGGCGACTTCCTCGCCGTCCCGCGCGCCGGTATTGGTCACGGTAACCGAAACCTCCACCCCGTCCCCCGGGGCAATTTCGATGGCGGACAGGGCCATGTCCGAATAAGCAAATTGGGTAAAGGAAAGGCCAAAGCCGAAAGGATACAGCGGTTCGCCCTTAAAATAACGGTAGGTGCGGTTTTCCATGGAATAATCGGTGAAGGGGGGCAGGTCATCGTCCGAACGGTAGAAAGTCAGCGGAAGCTTGCCCGAAGGGTTGACGTCGCCGAACAGCACTTCGGCAAGCGCCCTGCCGCCGTGTGCGCCGCCGTACCAC
>CABQAC010000228.1 GCA_902462035.1 uncultured Eubacteriales bacterium | reverse complement strand
CAGGGCGGTCACCGTGATTCCCCTAGGCTTCAGCTCCTGGTGAAGCGCCCGGGAATAGCTGCGCAGAAAGGCCTTGGTGGCGGCGTAGACGTTTGCGTCCGGCAGGGGCTGGAAAGAAGCCACCGAAGCGATTTGCACGATCCGCCCGCCTTTGGGCAGGTAGGGCAGGGTCAGCCGGGTCATGGCTACGGCCGCCCGGCAGTTGACATGGATCATATCCATGGCGTCCCGAAAGTCGATTTCTTCCTCCCGGCCGAATTTGCCAAAGCCCGCCCCGTTTACAAGCAGCAGCACCTCCGGCTTTTCCCGCTCCAGCAACCCGCGGTATGTTTCTTCGTATCCGGTGCCGGACAGATCCATTTCGAGCGGGCGCACCGGCACAGCGACTTCCGCCCGCAGCGACTCGAGCAGCGCTTCCCGCCGGGCAATGACCCAAATTTCCTCTACTGACGGCTCCGTTTGGGCAATTTGGCGGACGAATTCCCTGCCAAGGCCGGAGGACGCGCCGGTGACCACAGCGATTTTCATCAGTCTGAACCCTCCTTTGCGGATTTTGGCGGCTTTGCGCCGCCCATACCGTTATTATATCCCGCGGTGCGCCAAAAGAAAAGCGGAAGAAACACAGACGGCCGATGCTTGTTTGAATTTTGTCCGCCGATCTATCATAATTGGACAAACAAAGCAATACATTTGGAACAGAGCGGTGCCTGCGAGGCGTGGTTTTACCGCGCCTTGCAGAAAAGGGAGCAAAAAACATCCCAGCATGTGCGAAAGGGTGGGTCGTAGTGATGAACCGGCGCAAACGCGTGAAGCCAAGAGAGAAAAAATCCGTGCGTATTTTTAAGCGAACCTTAACCGTGTTGCTTTCCTTCTGTTTGGTTGTAATCGTCGCCTTTGGCGTATGCTACAACCTTGCCATCGGCGCAAATGCGTTGGCCCCATACCGCGAGACAAAGCCGTCGCTGGATATTGTCACCCAGGGACTGGAAGCCGTTTCGCTGGGCAACGAAGTGTTTTTGACCAACCAGCAGGTCAACAATACCATTGCCTACCTGCTGAAAAACGCGGGCAAAAGCGAAGCCAACCCCAAGGTAACGGGATTTTACCTGCGGGCGGGGCAGGAGCCCGGCGGGGTGGATTTCTGCGCGGCGCTGGCGTGGAACGGCCGAACCTGGATCCTTTCCGGCGCGGGAACCGCCGCATATGAAAACGGCGGGGCGGGCGCTTCTTACCTGGTGTTTACGGTGGACCGGATCAAGCTGGGCAACCTGCCGCTGCCCGCCGGCCCTGTTATGCGGTATATGGGCGGCAAGCTGCAGCAGGAGGGCAAGGTCCTGTTCGACGGCAACCGCGTCAAAATTTCCGCCGGTCTGCTGCCGGTCCAAATTAAAGGGTTCCGCGCGGCGGACAATGGTTTTTACGTGATGGCGGATAATTTGGTGGATATGATTTTCGGCGCGGTGACCGGTACGGAGGAAGAAACGCCGCTGCAAAAGTCGGTGAAGCAGACGCTGCAAAGCGTAAAAGAGCAAATCGACAAAGCGGTGAGCGAGGAGGACAAAAAGAAGCTCGCCAGCGTGGAAAAGGAACTGGTGGAAAGCTACCTGGAAATGAAAGACGGATTAGAGGGCGGAGAAGCCGCCAAAACCTTGCAGGAGCTGCAAAAAACCGTGGGAGGCTTGCTGGACCAGGTGGACGTGGATGTTGGCGATTTAAAAACCGAGCTTAACGACTTCTTAAACGGTTTGCTGGGAAGCAGCCAATAAAATTGACAAGGAGCTAGGCGTCCTATAAAGGATACCTAGCTCCTTGCTGCACTTGTGGAACACCATGGCTATAACGAAAACGCTCTTTCATTTGCCGCTCCGTTTCTATTCTTCCAGCGGTACGGCAAAAACCTCCGCCATCAATCTGACCCCAATGCGGAAGCCGTCCATAAAGTTTTCCTCCATTTCTAAGGGGAGCAGATCAAGATGTTCGTCAATTAGCTTGCGGAACTCTTTTTTTAAGCCGTCCGGCAGTTTGTTTAAAAATGCGTCGTATCCGTGGTATGCCGTGTCGCGCTTTTCTTTCAGTTGGGTGAAGGTTAATTTGTACTTGGAATAAGGGGCGATTTCACCATTGTACAGTTGCTCTAAAATACTTTCCAATTTATATTGCCTCCTTTTTCAAATTGATACTACCTAGTGACAAGTATATCATACGATTCGGCTATACTCAATATTAAAGTTACTAGTTGGTAACAAAATATTGGGGGGAACTTGGATGCAGAAAATTTTACACGATATTCCGTTAGGAAGGAATATTCAATCCATTAGAATAGACCGAAATATGACGCAAGCAGAACTTGTTGGGCAAATGCAGCTGCTGGGTAGTACGATGTCAAGAGGTACGCTGGCTAATATCGAAAGCGGTCGCCGCAACATAAAGGCCAGCGATTTAAAAGCGATGAAAACAGTGCTCCATGTGGAATATGATGCGTTTTTTAAGGAATGATACGCCGTTGCTTTTTTCTGGCAACGGGTCGAAAACAGGTTATTCTGTGCGAATATTTATACAATTGGTATAATATAGCACATTTTTAACATTATTTTCTTTGTTTTAAAAATGGTGCGGCAAAAACGGGAAAGAAGATCTGTTTTGTGGAGTAAACAGGTGTTATGCTGAAAAAATATCTAAAAAAATTCTGGCGGTAAGACGGTTTCGGGCAGATTGCCGAATCTGACGCTCCGCTGGAAAGACGGTGTAAAACCCTTGACTTTACAGGCGGAGTATCGTATAATAACGCTATTGTAAAGTATTGTCCTTTACACCTGCCGGAGGAGGTCGTGTCAGTGGCGAAGAATTTAGAAATATCCCTGCTGCTGGACTTTTATGGCGACATCTTGACTGAAAAGCAGCGCGATGTGGTGGAGCTTTATTACAACGAGGATTTGTCCCTGGCCGAAATTGCGGAAAACGAGGGCATTACCCGCCAAGGCGTGCGGGATTCCATCAAGCGCGCCGAGTTCCAGATGCTGGAGCTGGAGGAGAAGCTGGGGCTTGCAAAAAAGTTCCGCGCCATCAGCGAAGGGCTGGAAAGCATCCGGTCGGCGGCTCAGGAAATCGAGATTTACAACGATAAATATTACTACTCCCGCGATATTTCCGACCGCGCCCGCAAAATTGCGGAGGTGGCGAAGTCCCTGAACGAAGGATAAACAACCGTGGGAAAAAAGGAGGATGGCGATGGCTTTCGAGGGCCTTTCCGATAAATTATCGGCCGCGTTTAAGCGGCTGCGTTCCAAGGGCAAGCTGAACGAAAGCGACGTGCGGGAAGCCATGCGCGAGGTGCGCCTGGCGCTGCTGGAAGCCGACGTCAACTATAAGGTCACCAAGGACTTTACCAACCGTGTGACCGAACGCGCGGTGGGCAGCGAGGTTATGGAAAGTTTGACCCCGGCCCAGCAGGTTATTAAAATTGTTAACGAGGAAATGACCGCCCTGATGGGCGGTACCCAGGCCCGGCTCAATTCGCCGAACAAACCACCGGCGGTGGTGATGCTGTGCGGCCTGCAGGGCGCGGGCAAAACCACCCACGCGGGCAAGCTGGCCCTATCGCTGCGCAAGCAGGGCCACCGGCCGCTGCTGGCCGCTTGCGATATTTACCGCCCCGCGGCGATTACCCAGCTGCAGGTGGTGGGGGAAAAGGCCGGTGTGCCGGTATTCGAAATGGGTACGGCCGACCCGGTTA
>CABQAC010000227.1 GCA_902462035.1 uncultured Eubacteriales bacterium | reverse complement strand
ATGCGGTGCTACCGTTCCTTCCAGCAGCCGGGCATCGACGTGCTGGCCGACCATAAGGAGTTCGTTACAGCCAAGCAGTGCGTCAGCGTGGCGCGGCAGAATGGGATAAATGCCGTCACCTGCGAGCTGTACGGCGTAACCAACTGGGATTTTCCCTTTTCCGGCTACAAGCTGCAGGGCGACTGGCTGGCTACCTTGGGTATCACCACCCGGGTCCATCACCTGACTTTGATGGGGCTGCAGGGGGAAAGCAAGCGGGATTATCCCGCTTCCATCGGCGCTCATGTGCCGTGGCATACCCGGTTCGGCCTGCTGGAGGACCACTACTCCCGGCTGAATACCGCTTTGCGCCGCGGCAAGCCCGCCGTCCGGGTGGGCGTCGTGCACCCCATTGAAAGTTACTGGCTGCTGTGGGGTCCCCGCGACGCCAACATGACCGAACGCGAAGGCCGTGAAGGCGACCTGCGGGGCGTCTGCGAATCGCTCATCTTCTCGAACATCGATTTCGACTTTATCTCTGAAAGCCTGTTTCCTACCCAAACCCCATCGGACTGCGCCGCCCCGCTCCAGGTGGGCCAGATGTCCTACGACGCCGTGGTGGTCCCGGGCAACTTGACCATCCGCAGCACAACGCTAGAGCGGCTCAGGCGCTTCCGCGACGCGGGCGGCAAAGTCGTTTGGGCAGGCGATATGCCCACCTGCGTGGATGGCCGCGAGGACCCCGCCGCTTATGAGTTCGCCAAAGACTGCGTCCGTATTCCCATCACCCGGGCGGCACTGGTCCGGGAGCTGGATCCTTTCCGCGATGTGGAAATCCGGGACATCGACGGTTCCCTTTGCAACAACTTGATCTATCAGCTCCGGCAGGAAGAAAACGAAGGATGGCTGTTTGTCAGCCATGGGCTGAATGTCCATACCTCCTGGTCGGATTACGTTCAGCCCTATCTCAATGCGCCGGGTACTTCGGAACATGTGGTGCTCCGGATTAAAGGCGATCACGATTTGGAACTTTACGATACCATGACCGGCCGGGTCTCCGCCTATCCGTCGGCAGTTGAGGACGGCTGGACGGTTGCGGAAATCGTCTTTTATCCCCAGGACAGCCGCTTGTTCCACATCAAACCTGTTTCCGGCACCCAAGCTCCCGCGCTTACGGCGGCAGATTATCAGCCCTCTGGCGTGCGTTTTGGTTCCCGCTTCCATTACAGCTTGAGCGAGCCCAATGTCCTGCTGCTGGATATGCCGGAATACCGGCTGGACGGCGGCGATTGGCAGCCTCAAGAGGAAACGCTGCGCCTGGACACCCTCCTGCGCCGCCAGTTCGGTTATCCGCTGCGCACCGACTCCATGGCGGAGCCTTATGTGGACCAATCCCCGGACGTGCGGGACCACCTGCTGGAGCTGCGTTTTTCCATTCATAGCCAAATTTCTGTTTCCGGCGCGCACCTGGCGCTGGAACAGCCCGAGTATGCCGAAATATTGTGGGACGGCAGCGTGGTAGCCGCCGCCCCCGACGGTTTCTATGTGGACCGCGCCATCAAAACCGTGCCCATGCCGTCTTTCGGCGCAGGCGACCATGAATTGCTGCTCCGTGTCCGTTTCGGCAATAAAAGCGATTTGGAGTGGTGCTACCTGCTCGGCGATTTTGGCGTAGAGGCCATGGGAACCGAAACAGCGCTGGTTGTAAAACGGGACGTTTTGGCTTTGGACAGCATCGTGCATCAGGGTCTGCCGTTCTACGGCGGCAACGTCACCTTCAAAATGCCCTTCTGCTGCGAGGCTGGCGAATATAAGCTCCGGGTCCCCCATTTCCGCGCCACCGTTTTGGGGGTCGAAGTGGATGGCGTGGAGCGCGGCATCATCGCCTACTCGCCGTACGAGATAGATTTGGGGCAATTAACGGCGGGCAGCCATTTGCTGAAACTGACCATGTACGGCAATCGGATCAATTCCTTCGGCCAGGTTCACCTGCAAGACGATGCCCTGACCTTCTTCGGTCCTTCTACCTGGCGCACCGCCGGCGACCAATGGACATATGAATACCGGCTCAAACCCCAAGGAATCCTCTCCTCCCCGGTTCTGTTCCGCAAGGCGGACTGACCCCTAAAACAGCAGCAAAAAAAGGCCAGTAAGAGGGAAATTCCCCTCTTACTGGCCTTTCTTCCTTTTATTTCTTTGCTTTCCTGTTCCAAAAATGTTCTTTGGGTTTTGAACGCCATTGCGCCACCAGCATCTCGTACCGGGCGTAAGCCTTGGCGACGGCGTCGTCCCAGGAAAGGTAAATCTGTTCTCCCGCCGCTTTGCCGGCCTTACGCAGCTGCTCCCGGTCGGCCACCGCCTGCACCAACCGGCTGCACATCGATTCGGGATTTTCCTCGGCCAAATAACCGTTGATTCCATCCTCCACGTCCTCTGCCGCGCAGCTCCCCCGGGTCAAAAGGGATGGGCAGTCGCACGCGGCGGCTTCCTTGACAACCAGTCCGGAGGTGTCGAAAGTGGAAGGGAATAAAAACAAATCCGCCCGGCTGTAGTACTTGCGCAATTCTTCCCGGTCGGACACCGCACCGGTAAACACCGACCAGGAGCTGATCCCAGCTTGTTCCGCGTATTGCTTGATCTCCTCCAACTCCAGGCCGTCCCCCACGAAAAACACGCGGTAGGAAAGGCCCCGCGCCGTGGCTAGCGCCAGCGTGTCGATGATCAATTTGATGTTTTTATACCACATCATTCGTCCGACGTAAACAAAGACCAGTTCCTCCGGCGCAACGCCGTATTGTCCGCAAAACAGAGCGTCCTGCTCCTGCTGCGGCGTAATGCCGCGGACAAAATCCGTACCGTTTTCCATCACATAATACTGCCCGGTATAGCCAATTTGCCGCAAGGATTCCCCCGCCCCCTTGCTGACCGCCCAAACCTCGTCCGCCGCCTTAATATTGCCCAGCACAAAACTCAGGGCAATTTTGCGGAACAAGGGGATGTCGAAACGCTCCTCGAAATCCAGGTCGAATTTGGTGTGGTAGGTGACGACGATCGGAATCTCTTTTTTGCGCACCAGCATGTTGGCCAGGATGGACGAAACAAAGGGACTGTGAATATGAATGAGGTCAAACCGCTGCTTCCGCAGTCTTTTAATGGTTTTAAAATCAAAAGGATTCCCAGCCCGGTAGGACATTTGGTTGGGCGTGCCCACCGAATCGTATCGAATGACCTGAAAAGGGTAATCATCGAAAGCGTTTTCGTATCGCGGCATAACGACAATGCTTTCCCCATGGTTTTTCTGAATGGTTTTGGCATAACTTAAAACCGCATTGGATACGCCGTCAATCACCGGGGGAAAGGATTCGGTAAATAAGCCGATCCGCAGCCACATAATATTCCTCCCTTGCTTTGCCGTTGGTCCGGCCTTTTACCGGCAAAATTCCTTGCGCTGGTAACGGATTCCGCCCGCCAAAAGGCAAATAAGGCAGAAAGCAAGCAGAAACAACAGATGGGCCGGTTGAACCGCGAAGCCGTCGGCTACCGCCTCCATGGGATTGGCTAGATGATACGGCGAAAAAAGCCGCAGCCAGGAAAGACCGTGGAGCAGCGAAGACAGCAGCCCGCACACAAAGGTAACCAAAAAAAATCCAAAAGCGATGGAAGTCGCAGTAGTAATATCGCGAATAACGGTGGACAGCACATAACCAAAGCACAAAAAACCCAACTGCGCCAGCAGCCCGTACCCAAAAACCCGTAGC
>CABQAC010000226.1 GCA_902462035.1 uncultured Eubacteriales bacterium | reverse complement strand
GCCCCGGCCGGAGGAAGAAACGCGCGCGCCCAAAGAATAAGACGCCGTCCGCGCGGCGGAGAAGACCGCATGTTTTTTGGCGCGGGCCATTTAATTTGAAAGGATGATCGACATCATGAAGGCACTATTGATCGGCGGCACCGGTACCATCAGCATGGATATTACCCGCCGCCTGGCGGCGCTGGGCGAATGGGAAGTCACCTTATTAAACCGGGGCTCCCGGCGGGATGATGTGCCGGCGAATGTCGGCGTTTTGCAAGGGGACATCCGCGGGGATGAAGCGGTCCTTCGAGAGCAGCTTGCGGGTATGGAGTTCGACGTGGTGGCGAATTTTATCAATTTTACGCCCGACCAGGTGGAGCGGGACATCCGTCTGTTCCGGGGCAAGACCCGGCAGTATTTTTTCATCAGTTCCGCCTCGGCCTACCAAAAGCCGCTCTCCAACTATTTGATTACCGAAAGCACGCCGGTGGCGAATCCCTATTGGGGTTATTCCCGCAACAAGATTGCCTGCGAGGAGTTGCTGATGCATGAATACCGGGAAAACGGTTTCCCGGTAACCATTGTGCGGCCCAGCCATACTTACAGCGACCGGGCGATTCCGGTGGGCTTGCAGGGGGACAACGGCTGCTGGCAGGTTATCGACCGGATCCGACGCGGCAAGCCGGTCATCGTGCAGGGGGATGGTTCTTCGCTGTGGACCATGACCCACAGCGAGGATTTCGCCAAGGGCTTTGTCGGCCTGATGGGCAACGTCCATGCCATCGGCGAGACGGTGCACATCACTTCTGACGAAAGTTTGACCTGGGATCAAATTTACGCATGCATCGGCAGGGCGCTCGGCCAGGAAGTCCGGATGATCCATATGGCCAGCGACTTTATCGCAGCGGCTTACCCCGGCAAGCGGGGCGAGCTGACGGGGGATAAATCCAACACCGTGGTGTTTGACAATACCAAGCTCAAGCGGCTAGTGCCCGGTTTTTGTGCCGAGATCCGGTTTGACCAGGGCGCGCGCCGGGCTGCCGCTTATATGCTTTCGCATCCGGAGACTCAGCAGCCGGACCCGGAATTCGACCAATGGTGCGACCGGGTGATCGATGTCTACCAAAATGCCATGGATTCCCTGCGCGGCTGACCCGCGCTGGATAGAGAAGGCCGCAGGACGCTTTGGGTCCTGCGGCCTTCTTCTTTGACCATAAAAATAAGGTTATGGTGGAGAGCGGATTTGAGTTCGGTCAGCGGCGCGGAGATTCATGCTTCCACAGTCAGCGGCAGCTTTACCCTAAGCAGGGCCGGCGAAATTGATTCCATCCCTTGCCCGGCCCTAGATAATCGCGGCCCAGGCGGCGGCCAGCCCGCCTGGAAGCAGGGCCGCCAAAAGCAGCATGTGCAGCGGGTAGAAAACATAGAACAGGTATTTGGGCATAGTCCCCCGCCTGCCGTTATATAAAGCCAGCAGCGGGGCCGCCAGCAGCGCGAACAGCTGAAGGAATGCGCCGCCTGTCAAGGCGTAACAGGCTGTGAGCAGGGAAAAAGCCGCAAGGCCCATCCGCGTTTGGCTGCGGAACAACGCAAAGCAAAAGATGGTCATAATCCCATAGGCCCCGTAATCACAGCCCAGCAGTTCAGCCGCGGCGGCAATCCCGATTACGCACAGCGCCCCAAGCCAGGGGCGGCGGCTCAGGCGCTGCCAGCAGGCGACCGCGCCGAACCCCAAAAGCAGGGTAAACAGAACGTTATACGTGCCCGGGGAAAGCAGTGGAATGCCGCAAAGCAGGCGGTAGGGCAGTTCGGAAAGCACGGCAAAGACCAGCAGCCGGGTGGCATACCTGCCACGGCTGCTGGTCTTTTGCACCCCTTCGGTCAACAGAAAACAAAAGATGGGGAATGCGAGCCTGCCCGCCGCCCGCATGGCCAATGAAGGAAACAAAAACGCCCCGATGTGGTCGAGCAGCATGGAGAAAAGGGCGATCCATTTCAGCGCGGCGCCGGTCAAAGGACCTGCGGCGGCGCCGCTTTATTCCGCCCATAGGGGCATACGGAAACACAAACGCCGCACACCGCCCCGCGTCCAATGTTCTGATAAGCGCTTTTCATATGCTCGCTGCATTTTTTAGGGTCGAGCAGATCCTCGCGCCGGCTGCCCGGCAGGTAAGTTTGCCCGGTCAGGGCGCCTGCGGGGCAATGGGTTACGCAGCGATCGCAGCCGCCGCACCCATTGGGAACGGAGGGCGCCGGGGCGGGCAGAGGCATATCGGTCAGAACCGTGGCCAGCCGCACCCGGGGTCCGAACCGGGGGGAGACGAACAGGGCGTTTTTGCCGATCCACCCCAGACCCGCCTGGACGGCGACGGTTTTATGGGGGAATGCCCCGGCGTATGGTCCGTTGTCATGCACGCTTTGAGAAGCCGCGATGGGAAGCGCGCGGCATCCCTCCCGTTCCAGCCGGGCGCACAGCCACAGCGCGGCATTGTCCAACGCGGCGTTTACCGCGCGGTAATGCTGAAAATACGAAAAACTGGGGGATTCGGCCTCGCAGACCTCGTCCAGTACCGCGTCGCTTAACCGCCACACCAGGCTGACCCCGTAGGGCAGATGGCTGTAGCGGGGCGGCAGCAATCCCTGTAACGGAGCAAATCCCACGGCGGCTATCCCGTCTTCCGCCAGACGGCTGGTAATCGCTTCCCAATTCATGGAGGGATCATCCCCTTACGCTTTCAAGTTTGAGCTTTCCCGCCCGGCTAAAATCCACAATTCCGCCGAACGGCCGGATAATCAGGCCGGTAACCGTGGGGCCGGTGACATAATAATGGTTCTCGCCGTACAAAGGATAAAATACGCCGTCAGCCACCAGATGGCTTTCCGCCTGGCACAGCAGGGCAAGCTCCTCCTCTGGGGTCGCGGCATCGGCCATCAGCAGCGCGTCAAAGGTGTCCGATTGGTATCCCGCCGGGTTCTGCGCCGAATCGGTGGAAAACAAGGACAAAAAGTCCCAGGGGTCTGCCGAAGGACTGGTCAGCGAGGTGATGGCGATTTGGTAATTTCCCGAGTGAACGCGCTTTTTTAGCTCCGCTTCGGAAACCGGCTCGATGGCCAAATAGTAGCCCAGCCCTTTTTTCCACGACGCGGCCAGATTGTTGGCCAAGCTTTTCATTTCGAAGGTATCAGGGCACAGGATGGACAAGGCCGGCAGATCGTTTACCCCCAGCGACGCCAATCCCTCCCGCAGAAATTGGGATGCCTGCCCGGCGTCGAACGACGGCAAGATGAGCTGCCCCGCCTGGCCGCGGAAAGGCTCGCCTAAAAAGGTGGTCTCGGCAGGAATCAAATCGGTCGTGGGGGTTAGGTGGGGCGGGGTAACATTCAGTACTTCATCCCGGTCGATGGCGGAAAGGAACGCCCGGCGGACCAATGTGCTGCTCAATACCCCTTTGCGGGTGTTCAGGCACAGGCCCCAGGTGGTGTCGGCAAACCGCACCATGGGAAGATTGGCCTGTTCCGCGCTGTCCAGCTGACCGGCAGGCAAGGGCGCGGCGTCGATGACGTCGCCCAGCAGGGCCGCGGCAATGTCGTCCGGCTGCTTGGAAACGGTGAGCATGACCCCCGAGGGCAGTACCTCATGCTCCCCCTTATATTGGCTGTTCTTGACCAAACGGACGTATTTTTCGTGGACCCAGCCGCTTTTTTTGCGCAGGGTGAAAGGGCCGTTCGACAAAACGAATTCCCCTTCCAGCCCGTATT
>CABQAC010000225.1 GCA_902462035.1 uncultured Eubacteriales bacterium | reverse complement strand
CCAGACCGGCCGCCACCCCCAGGGAAGAAAAAACGCTGATTACCGTATCGGTAGAGGATAAGCTTGCGTTTTTGATTTTATTCAGCGCCAGGGCGAATACCACCGAAAACAGCACCATGGAAATGCTGGTATCGCCAATACCGAAAATAAGGCCGATGGCAACGCCGCACAGGGCGGAATGGCCCAGCGCGTCAGAAAAAAAGGCCATGCTGTTGTTGACGATCATGGTGCCCAAAAGGCCGAATAACGGGCAAATAAGCAGGATCGCCAGCAAGGCGTTTTTCATAAAGTCATACCGGATCCATTCAAACGGAAGGATGGTTTCCATAATTTGATAGACAATCTGCATATTGCCGCTCCTTGCTGCCGCATTTACACGCCGCCGATAGACAGCGCGCCAAATATTTCCCGAAACTGGGGACTGTGAAAAACTTCCTGTACCGTACCATTGCGGCGGACGGTTTGGTCCAGCAGGACCACCCGGTCGGCATAACGGGCAACGAACTCCAAATCGTGCGACACAAGCAGCACCGCCATATCGTACTTGTTTTTTAAATCGCTCACCGTTTGGTAAAAGGCGTCTAAGCCGTTTTTGTCAATGCCGGATACCGGCTCGTCCATAATGAGCAGATCCGGTTTGGGAAGGGTGGCGATGGCGAGCATCACCCGCTGCAGCTCCCCGCCGGAAAGACTGCCTACCCGCTGGTCGATCAGCCGGCCGGCTTGAAAGACCTCCAATTGATCGGTAAGCTGCTTTTTCAGCTTTTTGTTTTGATAAAAAAAGACCGGCCGGTTGGTCAAGTAAGAGGCGAACAGATCGTAAACGCTGGCAGGGGAGTTTCGGTCGATATTCAAAGATTGGGGAACATAGCCGATGGTCAAACGCTGAATATCCCCATCTTCCCGGTCTCGGAAGACGATTTCCCCCGTATGGGGGATTTCGCCCAAAATGGCCTTGAGCAGGGTGGATTTGCCCGCTCCGTTGCGTCCGATGACGGTCGTCAGCTCACCGCAGTGGATGTGCAGGCTGACATCCCGCAGCAGCTCGTTCCTGCCGGCGCGCACCCCAAGGCGATTGATGCGCAAGCAATGAAGCCCGCAGGACTTTTTTTCTTCCATAGGCATGTTGCTCCTTTCGTGCGCCCAAGGGGACCGCCGGCCTGGTCAGGTCAAGGCCCGGCGCAATACGCCAAGGTCCTTCCGCATGGCGTCCAGATAAGCGTCGTTCGTCATGGGGCCGGACACCCCGGTGTCCAGCGTATAAACCACCGCGTTTGTTTCGTTGGCGATCGCGTCGGCCAATTCGGTGGAATATTGTTCCTCCGCCAGAAGAACCCGCACGCCCGCCCGGTTGACCGTGTCGATTATCCGGGCGATATCCCCGGCACTCAGCGCGGTATCCGCCTCCATGGGAATGACCCCGGCCACATGCAGGCCGATATCGTCGGCGAAATAGGCGAAAGAGTCGTGAAATAAGATCACGTCCCGGGTTTGGAGCAGGGAGGCCGCCTGTTGAAATTCCTCTTGCAGAGCAACGACTTTTTGTTTGTATGATGCAGTATTGCGGCGAAGGACTTCCGTATATTGCGGCAGCTGAGCGGAGAGGGCGCCGCATAGGTTGTCGAGCTGCTGCAGGTACCGGCTGGGGCTGAGCCATACGTGGGCGTTGTACGCGCTTTCCGCGTGGGCGTGGTCATCCTCCCCAAAATGGAGGGAGGATTCGGCGGCTGGAAGCAGAGAAATACCCCGGCTGATGTCTATCGTGGGCAGATTCGGATTTTGCTTGGCAATCTGCTCCACAAAAGGTTCCATGCCGCCGCCATTGATCAGCAGCAGATCTGCGCCCTCCAAGACCATCATGTCCTGGGGCCGCAGCTGAAAATCGTGGACGCAGCCCACGTTGGAATCCGCCAGGCATGTGAGTTGTACGTCCTCCATGCCGTCCAGTATATTCCGTGCGGCAATATAAACCGGATAAAAGCTGGCTACGATTTTGACCTTCTCGCCGCCGCTTCGATCTGCCGAAAGATACCGGGCGCCGCCGATGGCGACTGTGGAGGCCAACAGCAGCGAGAGGATGACAACGATGGTTTTATATTTCAAGGAAAACCCTCCAATTGCAAATCATTTGCATTTGAAAATTATAGTACGCCCGGCTGCCGATGTCAAGAAAATCGGGGCGAATGGGCCGTATTTCAGATTCACAGTTGCAAAGCAGCGCCGAATCGTGGATAATAAAAGAAGTAGAGAGGGGGATGGTTTATGAAACGATTTGCTGCCGCGGCAAAACGGGCGCTGCGCTTTTTTACCTTTTTACTTCCCGCGCTCCTCGCTTGTTGTCTGCTGTGGCTTTGCAACGGTGCACAAGGCTTTGCGGATTTTTACACCGAGCATCTGTTTCCCGCCCTGGCCGCCCCCGTCGCGCTGGTCACATCGCTGTTTCCCTTCTCGCTGACCGAGTTGCTGTGCGTGGTGTCAATACCCGGGGCGGCGGTGCTGGTTGCTGTTTTTATCGTACGGCTGTGCCGGGGCGGGAACAGGGGAAGGACCGTGGCCCGCGGTATCCGTTTTTGCGGCTGGCTGCTGTCGAGCGCTTTTTTGGCCTATATGCTGTTCCATGGCCTAAATTTTTACCGAAATCCGCTTTGGCAGACTATGTCACTGCCCAATACCCCTAAAACGGTGGAACAGCTGGCATCCGTGTGTGAGGATTTGGCGAAAAAGGCGTCGGCTGAGCGGGAAGGCTTATCCGAGGATTTGGAAGGCGTGATGCGCCTTTCCAAAGGAATACCCGCTACCCTTTCGAAAACCCAGAAGGTTCTGGAACAGGCAAAGAACGAATACCCCTTCCTGCGTGGGTACGGCGTGCGTCCCAAGGGCGTGGTACTGTCCCATCTGTGGTCTTACACCGGCATTACCGGGATGTATTTTCCTTTTTTTATCGAATCCAATATCAACATCGACACTAGCCAGCACACCATTCCCCATACCGTCTGCCACGAACTGGCCCATACATACGGCTTTGCCCGGGAGGACGAAGCAAACTTTATCGGCTATTTGCTCTGTGCCGCCAGCGAGTCGCAGGAGTTCCGCTATTCCGGATACCTGGCAGCCTATGTGCTTTGCTCCAACACGCTGTACCAATACGACCGGGAAGCCTGGGAAAAATGCGTTGCTTTCGAATCGCCCGGCGTGCGCCGGGACTTAAACGCCCAGTCCCGTTATTGGTCCCAGTTCCAGGGAAAAGTTTTGGAGGTTTCCACTTCGGTCAACGATACGTTTTTAAAAGCCCAAAACCAACAAGACGGGGTTTTTAGCTACAGCAGGGCGGTGGCGTTGATTTTGGCCCAGTACGAACAAGACGGTTTTTTTGCTTCCTGACAGAAGGATAAATAAAACCGCCCGTAAATTCGTTCCCGCGTGGTACGGATACAAAGGGGAAGGACAGGCGGGCTTGCCGTCTGCCTTTTATGCGATCAATGAATACACTGGACAGAACGAAGCGGATGGCAATCGCCCGGTATTCATGCCGAATTTGTAGGGGGAGATAAAAAATTGAAATGGGTGGCCTTAACGGAAAAGACGGATTCATATAACCGGCAGGCCGGAGAATTGCTTGAACAGGCGTTCCCCCAGTCGTACCGCGGCCGTGGAGCAAAGGAATTTTTAAAATGCTTGGAGCCCGGCAGGGTTTTAATTGGCGCCGCAGAGGGGGAAACGCTGGCGGGCTTTGTGGGGGCGATCCCACAATATGGCG
>CABQAC010000224.1 GCA_902462035.1 uncultured Eubacteriales bacterium | reverse complement strand
CCGGGCCGCGCTGGAAGCGCTGCCGCTGGGCCATGGCGGCGTTGTGGAATGGCAGGGACAAAAGGTAGGCGCTTACCGCGACGACCAGGGAGAAGTCTTTTTGGTTTCGGTCCGCTGCCCCCATTTGGGCTGCCAGCTGGAATGGAACCCGGACGAAAAAAGCTGGGATTGCCCATGCCACGGTTCCCGGTTCGACTATCGGGGAAATCTGATCGACAACCCCGCCCAGGAGGATTTGGATCATGCGTAATCCAGCCAAAGGCCGGCCTTATTTCGAAGGCTGGTATTTAAAACATCAAAACGAAGAAGAAACGGTCGCTTTCATCCCGGCTTTTCACGGGGACCGCGCCTCCCTTCAGCTGATTACCGACAGCGGCGTCTACCGGGCGGAATACCCGGCAGATGAATTTCACATGGGAACCGGCC
Source organism: uncultured Eubacteriales bacterium (assembly GCA_902462035.1). Taxonomy (GTDB): domain Bacteria; phylum Bacillota; class Clostridia; order Oscillospirales; family Acutalibacteraceae; genus CABQAC01. The sequence goes on along the minus strand of CABQAC010000224.1, from coordinate 3,392 downwards.
GCCAATACCTGATGGTGGGCAACAGCGTGTTTTCCGGCCGGGGGTGCCGCCTGAATTGTACTGCCGGCGGATTGGAATGCCATGGGGAACTGCGGTACACCCTGCTTTCCCAGCCCGGACCGGATATTATGGGCCCTTTCCGTTTCGTGCCATTTATGCAATGCCGTCACAGCGTTTTCAGCCCCGGTCACCGGGTGGACGGGCGGCTTAACCTCAACGGCCGGGAAATCCGTTTCGAAAATGGCTCCGGCTATTGGGAAGGGGACCGCGGCCGGTCCTTTCCGTCCCAATACCTTTGGACACAATGCAATTGGCAGGAAAAGGGCGTGATGCTCTCGGTGGCGGATATTCCCCTTGGCCCGATTCATTTTACCGGCTGCATCGGCTGCGTCGTCTACGGCGGCAAGGAATTCCGGTTCGCCACTTACCGCGGCGCGCGTGTCCGAAAGATCGAGGACGGCGCGGCAACCATCACCCAGGACGATTTATGCCTGACCGCGACCCTGCTGGAACGCGCCCCACAGCCTTTGCAAGCGCCGGTCCACGGCAAAATGGCCCGCACCATTTACGAAAATGCCACTTGTACCGTACGCTACACCCTTGCAAGGCGCGACCGTATCCTGTTCGATTTTACCAGCCGCCGGGCGAGTTTTGAAAGTGAATGGAGGAGTGCCGATGAACCGGCTTCAACATGAAAAATCCCCATACCTGCTACAGCATGCGGAAAATCCGGTGGACTGGTTCCCCTGGTGCGCGGAGGCCTTTGAAAAAGCGCGCCGGGAGCAAAAGCCCGTTTTGGTAAGCATCGGTTATTCCACCTGCCACTGGTGCCACGTAATGGCGCACGAGTCCTTCGAAGATTCCGAAGTCGCCGGCATGCTAAACCGCTACTATGTAGCCGTCAAAGTGGACAGGGAGGAACGCCCGGACATTGACGCGGTTTATATGGCGGTCTGCCAGGCCATGACAGGGGCCGGCGGATGGCCGCTGACCATTGTGATGACACCAGAGCAAAAGCCTTTTTTTGCCGCCACCTACCTGCCCAAAAACAGGCGGTACGGCCAGTACGGTTTTCTCGAACTGCTCGACGGTATCGCGCGCCAATGGGAGGAGGATCCCGACGCGCTGATCCAATCGGGAGAACAGATTACCGCTTTCTTGCAGCAGAAACCGGAAACCGCGCCGGGAGAAGTCAGCCTGGAGCTGCTGCGCCGGGCGGTAGCAGAATTCAAACAGTCCTACGACCCGGTATGGGGCGGTTTTGGCCGCGCGCCCAAATTCCCCTCCCCCCATCAGCTTCTTTTTTTGCTCCGCTACCATGCGTTGTCGGGGGACCAATGTGCCGGAAATATGGCGCTGCACACTTTATCCTGTATGAACCGGGGCGGTTTATTCGATCAAATCGGCGGCGGCTTTTCCCGCTACGCGACGGACAACAAATGGCTTGTTCCTCATTTTGAAAAAATGCTGTATGACAACGCCCTGCTGCTTTGGGCCAACGCCGAAGCGTACCGCCTGTCTGGAAACCCGGAATTTCGCTTTGCCGCCGCGCAAACGGCTGACTACGTACAGCGCGAGCTGACCGGAGACGGCGGCGGTTTCTTTTGCGGCCAGGACGCCGACAGCGGCGGCAAGGAAGGGCTGTATTATACCTTTTCCCCCGCCGAACTGCACAAGGTGCTTGGGGAAGGCGCGGAATCGTTCTGCCGGTGGTACAATATTGCCGAACCGGGGAATTTCGAGGGAAAAAGTATTCCCAACCGCATTGGCGCAAACCCAGCGGAAGAAGCGCCCGCGGACCTGGCAGCGCAGCGGCAGGCGGTATACGAATACCGGCGCAGCCGGATTTCGCTGCCGACAGACGATAAAGTGCTGGCGGCCTGGAACGGCATGATGATCGTGGCGCTGGCGTATTCCGCCCGGCTGCTTGACCGGCCTCAGGATTTAGCCGCCGCCCAGCGGGCGATGGTTTTCTTACGGCAAAACCTGCTACAGCCGCAAGGCAGGCTGCTCCGGCGCTGGCGGGATGGAAAGGCCGGCCATCCAGGGTTGCTGGATGACTACGCCTTTTACGGCTGCGCCCTGCTATCGCTTTATGAATTGACCTTCGACCCCAGCTACCTGTGGGAGGCGGCCGAAATGGGCGCAACGGTACGCTGCCTGTTCTTTGACACGGCCCGAGGCGGCTGTTCTTATGTGCCCCGGGACAGTGAACCTTTAATCGCGCCGCCCCAGGACATCTACGACAACGCCGCGCCGTCGGGCAACACGGCCGCCGCCCGGTTGTTCTGCGGCCTTGCCGATTTTACCGGGGAACCGGCGTGGCGGGAAACCGCAGACCTGCAGCTCGCTTTTCTGGCGGGGTATGCCCAAAACGCCCCAACGGCCCTGTCTTTCGGCCTGCTTTCCATGACGTCGGTCCTATTCCCTTCCCAGGAACTGATCTGTACCAGTCCACGCGGCGTGCCCGCGCCGCTGGCGGATTACCTTCGCCGACACGGTACCGCCGGCCTGACTGTCTGGGTCAAAACCCCGGAATCCGCCGCCGCATTGGCACAGGTTGCCCCCTTTACCGCGGCCTATCCCGTAAACAAAGAAAAACCTGTTTACTATCTTTGCCAAAATGGCAGCTGCAACCAGCCGGAGGATGACTGGGAACAGGTGCTAAAGCGGCTGAAACGACCGCTTTAGCACCCGCGAAAAGGTTGCATGCCGTTCCCCAAAGGAAGGCGGCAACGCGCCACGGATACAGCGGCACCGCATTGGCCGCATGACCGAAGAAAACCTGGATACCGATTTGTTAACCTCCTATTGGTTTAAGCGGCAGAACCCGGTGTGCCCATTCCCGGTAAAACAGCGGTTCGTGGGACACCAGCAGCACGCTGCCGGAAAACCGCGACAGCGCCGCGGCCAGCGCGTCCTTTGCCCCAACATCCAAGTGGTTGGTAGGTTCGTCCAGTATTAAAAAATTACAAGGCGACAAGAGCAGCCTGCAAAGTTTGACCTTAGACTGCTCCCCGCCGCTCAGGGTTATAACCGGCTGGCGGATGTGTTCTTCCCGGATGCCGCAAGACGCCAGCTCTTTGCGGATTTGACTGGCGGACAAATGGGGGAACCATTCCGACATCAAGCCCAAAGGTGTGGCGCCGTTGTCTGGCCACCGCAATTCCTGTTCGTAGTAGCCGACCACCGCCCGGTCGGAAAACCGATACCGGCCTGAAAGCGGCGGGACCTCCCCCATCAGGGTTTTGAGCAGCGTGGATTTTCCAACGCCGTTAAACCCGGTAACCGCCAATTTTTCGCCGCTGTCCACCGTCAAACTGAACCGCGGCAGCAAAGCAGCCTGATGCCCGACCGACAGATCCGTGATTTCCAGCGCCCGGCGCCCGAGC
>CABQAC010000223.1 GCA_902462035.1 uncultured Eubacteriales bacterium | reverse complement strand
ATTACGTATCAGGCGTATCCGGGGGAGTCACCGATCCTGAGCGGCGGGAAAGAGGTTCAAGGTACTTGGTCCCAGTCATCGCACACCACCCCTACCGGTGTGACGGTATACGAGATGGATGTGCCGGAAGCGGCTGATAACGCCTGGAATTTCCGCAGCCTGTTTATGGATGAGGAAAGGCAGATTTGGGCGCGGTATCCCAATAAGATTGAAAACGACGTCCTGGGCGAGAGCTACCTGTACGTCTACGAAGATATCAACCAGATTTTGGCGGGCCTTGCCCTGAAAGGCGACTTTGCCGAGTACACGCTGGAAGTACCGGCCGGTTATGAGGGCACCTACGATTTTTGGTTTAGCGCCACATCGGGTGACACAGAACAGCGGATTTCTTATTATGAGATTCGGATCGACGGCCAGCTTGTTACGTTTGACGAAGGCGCTACGCTAAAGCCGACCGCGGGCTGGCGCATGTCTCATTACAACAAGCTGACAACCGATTTGAAACTGACCGCTGGGACGCATACCCTGCGAATTGATAACATTGCGACCGGCGACGAGCAGCGGGTCCATATGGATGCGTTCCTCTTTACCACCAATAAGGATTTCCCTGAACATGCTACTGAGCTACCCAATCCGGAAGCGGGCGAAAAGCGCATTGTGATCCAAGCGGAAAACGACGCGCTCCGGACAGATGGATATAGTTCCTTTGGCTTTCAGAAATTCGAAAGCACGCCGGCGGCGGTGGACAACAACACAATCCATATCCGGCCGGAACACATCAAAGCGACCTGGGCCGGCGATCCCCAGGCGTTCATTAACATTGTGGTGGATCTGCATTACATGAACGAACGCGTGCAGATCGAGTCCATCGATATGGACGAAGGCATCATTAAACTGATACCTGGCACCGATCCCAGCTCAGAAGCGGTCAACCCCATTCGTCCTTACAACTACTTCTTTATCGAAGGCGTAAAGGAAGAACTGGATGCAGTGGGCGAATGGTACCTGGACGGCGTGGCAGGCAAGCTGTACTTTGCGCCGGAACAAGGCGAAAATGCGGACAGTTTGAACGCCAAAACGTTTGTGGCGCCCTACCTGCACGAAATTGTGAAACTCAACGGTGACGACGGTTCGGCAACCAGTGGAACCGAGCGGGTACAGTGGCTCGCCTTCCAGGGCATCGAATTCCGCCACGCGCAGGACACGACCAACCACAAATATACGCGCACGCCCACCGACGGCGCGATCAAGTTGGTTAACGCCTGCAACAACACCTTTGACGGCTGCAAGATCAGCAATGTGGACGGTATGGCCATGTGGCTCCATCTGGACAGCTGTGACAACATCATTCAAAACTGCACCATGGAAAAGATGGGCGCCGGCGGCATCCTGATGACCACCGCGACATTGAATTACGGCGACAACTACGACCCCAGAACAGCGGTCAAGGATTTTGCGCCGCTGCGCAACATCATTACGCGGAACGTGATTACGGACGGCAACAAAGTGCGTTTCAACGGCGCCGGCGTTTTGCTGGATTCCCGTTTGCCGTCCACAGCGCTAAAAGCCGGTAATATGATCACTTACAACGAGATTAGCTATCTGAACCGGCAGGGTATTTTCGGGTTCCAGAACCAATCGGGCAACATTGTGGCGTACAACCACCTCCACCACCTCATGATGGAGACGGCGGACGGCGGCGCCATCAACTTTGCGCCTTTAAATGCTGTGACCGCGCCTTCCCTGTTTAAAAACAACCTGATCCACGATGTGGTGGGTCTGAAACGCGCGGGCAAAGGCCAGCCGGGCTATTTTGGCGGCATGGGCATCTATACCGACCACGGCGCCAGCCATACCACCGCAATTAATAACATTGTGTACAATACGGGCCATGCCTCCTATTTTTCCAATAGCGGGCAGCGGGTCTTGCTGCAAAACAATATTTTTGCAGACGACAGAGCCTCGCTATTTGCACATTCTGAGCATTCCATGGACAGCGGGCGGGATACTCAGTTGATCAACAATATTTTGGCCTCTACCCAAAATTCCATTAAACAAATTGATTATTCGGCGTGGGGCGTACCCAATGCCCGTATTACCCAAATTGTGCAGACCATGAGAACAAACCCGAGACATTATTTTAAAAATGACTTGAACCTGTACTACAATGCGGGGAACCCGATAAGGGTTACAGGAGCGGAATCGTTTGACGATTATCGCAGAGATACCTTGCAAGACATTGGTTCTCTGGTACTGGATCCGCAGTTTAAAGCAGCCAGCCAGCATTACGAGCTGGAGGATACTTCTCCGGCGTATAGTCTGGGCTTCCAAAAGTTTGCCTTGGTACCAGATGGAGCGACTCCCAACGTAGGACCCAAGGCCGTAGGGCCCGATGATCCTACCCTGACCTTTGACATTGTGACCCCTAAGGTCGTGACGCAGCTCCTTGGCGAAGCAACGGTTACCGATGGCCAAATCGCTGTTTTCAATCCGGAGATTCCGGAAGACGGCAACTACTTGGTCTATGTGGACCGTTCCGGCAAAACCCCGGTTGATACGACGATTCGTAGCGCCGGCGGGCTAACGTCCTTTGCTTTGTCGGATATGATCGACCCGGATAGCGTGCAGGAGATGCCGGTTTTCGTGGGGATTTACAACTTTAAGGCAGGCAAGGACAGTTCCATTACCTTTAAGCAGACGTCGACCAGCGAGGCCAACCTGCCCAAAAGAATCCTTCTGATCAAAACAGGTATGATCGACGAAACCGTCAAGGGCTTAAAATCCTATTTGAACGATGTGACCATATGCGCGGATAACACGACGCTGCAACTGAACGAAACCGCACAACTATCGGTTTTCGGAACAGCAGCGACCGGCGAACCTGTGGATTTGACCGGTGCGACTGTAAAATACGAAAGCGCCAATGAACAAATCGTTACGGTGGATTCTGTTAGTGGCATCATGACCGCGGTAGGCAACGGCAAGACCACCGTTACGGCTAAGGTCACCAAGGATGGCGTCCTGGTTCTCTCGCTGCCGCTGTTGGTGGAATGCGGCGTCTACGTAGAGAAGGCTGTATTAAACGCCGACCAGTTTATGCTGCAAATAGGCGACCAAGCGCAACTATCGGTAAGCGCGAAAATGAGCGATGGCACCGACGCCGATTTGAGCAAAGCCATCATTCGGTACGCCAGTAACGACGAAACGATTGCAACGGTGGATTCCCAAGGTAAGGTAACCGCCATTGCAGACGGCAACGCAACCTTTACCGCGACGGTCATCGTCAACGGCGCCGAGATTTCTACCCTTGGCCTTACCATGCGGATTGGGGACTATAACCTGGTGCTGCACTATGATTTTGACGAAAGCGACAGCGGGACAGAAACCCTGCTGGATCATGGCGAAGGCCCCAAGGCCGACGCAGAGTTCTTTGGCGGTGCTACCCGTACGGGCGAGACCCCCGGCGAAAAGGGCGGCGGCGCGTTGGCTTTGCCAGAAACCGGTATTGGGCATGTTTCGCCTGGTGTGGATGCTTCCGCGAAACTGAACGGACTGACCGAATTCACCTACACCCAGTGGGTCAAACTGCTGGGACCGACAGCCCTTTATGACCGCTTTTTCTCCAAGGGACTTACGCTGGAATTGATTGCAAGGCAATCAACGTCCGCCGAAGCAACTTCGCTGTATATTGCCGTTAACAATGTGCCCACCAACTTCCCCTCGCTGGATCTTACCGAATGGACTTTTTTGGCCATCACCTCGGACGGGACAACGGTTCAGGTTTTTGTGGGCGGTGAAAGCGGCGAGTTGACTCCGATTGTAT
>CABQAC010000222.1 GCA_902462035.1 uncultured Eubacteriales bacterium | reverse complement strand
GGTGCAGGCTGGCTGCCGCTGGCCACGGCCGCAGCAGAAGTCTGCTGGGGCTGCTGCGCACGGTTGGCCTGCTGGACCGCGCGGCCGCCGCTTTCCCCTTCGTTGCCAAGCGATTCAAAACCCGTCGCGATTACGGTGACGCTCATTTCGTCGTTCATTTCCTCGTTGAACGCGGTACCCCAAATGATGTTGGCGTCCGGATGAGCGGCGGAAGCGATCATTTCGGAAGCCTGCTCTACCTCGTCCAAGCCAATATCCGGGGAGGAGGTAATATTGATGATCACACCCTTGGCGCCGGAGATCGAAGTCTCCAGCAAGGGGCTGGAAATGGCCATATTCGCGGCGTTGACGGCCTTGTCCTTCCCAGAAGCGCGCCCCACGCCCATATGCGCGTAGCCCGCGTCCTTCATAACGGTGGTTACGTCAGCAAAGTCCAGGTTGACCAGGCCTTCCAATTGGATCAGGTCGGAAATGCTCTGCACGCCCTGGCGCAGCACGTCGTCGGCAATCGAGAACGCGTTCACCAGGGTGATCCGCTGTTCGCTTACATACTTGAGCCGTTCGTTGGGGATGACAATCAGGGAATCCACATGCTCGCGCAGGGCGGCGATGCCGGTATCCGCCTGTTCCATCCGCCTTCTCCCCTCGAAGGAAAAGGGCTTGGTCACAATTCCCACTGTCAGAATGCCCATATCCTTGGCGATTTGGGCTACGACCGGCGCAGCGCCGGTACCCGTACCGCCGCCCATGCCGGCGGTGATGAAGATCATATCGGTACCCTTGATGGCGGCGCAGATTTCATCCTTGCTTTCGTCGGCAGCCTTTTGGCCGATTTCCGGCTTGGAGCCCGCCCCCTGGCCCCGGGTAATTTTCTCGCCGATCTGAATTTTGTGGGTCGCCTGGGAACGGAAAAGCGCCTGCTTGTCGGTATTGATGGAAATAAACTCCACCCCCTGGACGCCCGTGGCAACCATGCGGTTCAAGGCGTTACCGCCGCCGCCGCCCACGCCGACAACCTTTATCTGAACAACCTGGTCGAACTCGTTATCAATCTGAAAAGGCATTTGGCATTCTCTCCTTAACATCCTTTTATTTTCTGTTTCCGCGGACCAGAACCGCCGGGCCCTTATGTAAGGCGGATAGACCGCCGCCGATATTCCTAACTGTATACCTTTATAATGTAGCACTTTTTCTGGTAAAGCGCAAGGTAATTCGTGCAAAAAATCCGATTCGTCCTGCGCTTTTGTGCCCTGGTTTGCCGGGTTTCTCCAGGTTTTTCCATTCCGCGCGCCGGTCACCCTTTGGAGGAAGCAGACGCGGCCTGGGAGGAAACGCCATGAGACGGCGGAATGATAATATTGGGCGTGTCATAAGCGGGTTTGAAGTTGGCCTGGGACGCGTCGGTGGACAAGGTCAGGGTGCCGGCATCATCCGCGTCCAGCTTATTGGCAATCACATAAGCGGCCATCTTAACCTTTTCCTCCAAATTGCTGGGCAGCCCCAGCACCACGTCAATCCGGTCCTGATAATCGAGCGTAATGGACAGCGCGTCGGTAAAAGTCACACCCAAAATATCCAGGCCATTGTCCGCAAGCGCCGCCATCAGCTGTTGGATGGTAGCGGCGGCGTTTTTATTTTCGTACTGCACCGTGGTTCCCAGCTCGGCGGAAACGATTTTGAGCCCTGAAATTTTAGGCAGCCCTTGGAGGGCCTGGCCCGTAACGTCATCGAGAATTTTGCCCTTGGCGCTGATCAGCAGGGTTTGTCCGTCCAATTCGAGCAAGGCGGCGGGGGCCGCCTCTGCCACGTTGATTTGGATCGTATCCGGCAGCCGGATAGAAACCGATACCTGTTCCAGATACGGCAGCTTTTTCAGCAGCGCCGCCTCGGCTTCCCGCCGTTTGGATAAAAACAAGTTTTCGCCCTGCGCGATCCCGGCGGCGGATACAATCTCCTGCTGACCGTAACGGCTTTCGCCGGTTACGGTAAATGTTTCGATCCGGAACAGCACCGTCAGGGACAGGCCGATGAATACCGCGGCGGCCAGCAGGCCGATACCCGCGAAAGCCAGCCGCATTTTCCGTTTTCGCCTGCGTTTGATCTGCGCCGTCCTTTGGGGGGAATGCTGGCGCGGAATGGCGGGCGGTCCTTTGCGCTTCGGCACGGACGCCGGCCTGGCCGCCCTTGCCGGAGGCGTGCGGGGAATGGAGCGGTTGCTCATATGCATATTGGGGACGCCATTCCCTCTTTGATCTCCCTTTTTTGCCATTCCTTCTGCCTCCTGATATTGGCCCCGACCGAAGCCAGCGCACGTTCGATGTTTTCATATCCCCTGTCGATGTGGTGCACACCGGTGACCGTCGTCACACCCCGGGCGGACAGGCCCGCCACCACCAGCGCCGCGCCGCCCCGCAGATCGGTGGCTTCCACGGTACAGCCGTGAAGCCGGTCTACCCCCTCTACCTGGGCGGTTTTATCCCGCAATAAAATCCGCGCGCCCATCCGGTTGAGCTCCCGGGCGTGGCGGAACCGGTTTTCAAAAATATTTTCCACAAACATGCTCGTGCCTTGCGCGGAGGCGGCCACCGCCATCAATGGCGCCTGGGCGTCCGTGGGGAACCCCGGGTAAGGCTGGGTTTCCACCCATTTCATCGGCCGCAGCTGCGGCGGCGCGTCGATGACGATTTGGTTGGCCGACACCACCAGGCGGCAGCCCGCTTCTTCAAAAAACGGAAGCACCGCCGCCAGATGGGAAGGATTCACCTGCCGCAGGATCATCCTGCCGCCGGTAGCAGCGGCGGCGGACAGATAGGTCGCCGCCACAATCCGGTCGGGTATGACCGTGTGCTCCGCCGCAGTCAGGCCCGCCACCCCTTCGATCACCACGGTGCCGGTTCCGGCGCCTTCAATTTTGCCGCCGCACCGGCGGATAAAATCGGCTAAATCCTGAATTTCAGGCTCCCGGGCCGCGTTGCGGATAACTGTGACCCCGTCCGCCAGCGCGGCCGCGATCATCACATTTTCGGTGGCGCCCACGCTGGGGATGGGAAACCGGATTTCCGCTCCCTTTAACCGGCCTTTGACGGTACAGTCCAAAAAATTGCCCGCTTCCACCACCCGCAGCCCCATTTTCCGCAGCGCGGCAAGGTGCAGGTTGATGGGGCGCGGCCCTAAGTCGCAGCCGCCTGGGGCAAAGATGCGCGCCTGTCCCATTCTGGCCGCGATTGCGCCCAGGAACACCACAGAGGAACGCATCTCCCGCATCAGCCGCTCGGTAATTTCGCAACAGGAAAAGCCGACGGTGTCCACCGATACCGTATGGCCGCAGTGAACCACGCGGCAGCCCAAATGTTCCAGGATCCGGACGGCGGAATCCACATCCGATAGGTTGGGACAATTATGTATCACGCTTGTACCGTTTGCCAAAAGAGTGGCAGAAAGGATCGGCAAAACACTGTTTTTCGCGCCATGAATGCGGAGTTCCCCCGCCAGCCTCCTGCCGCCGACAATCACCAAATTCGACATAACACGCACCCTCTCGCTTTCAAAGCTCCCTATGGTTGGATAAAACCATAGTATGCTTTTTGAGAAGGTTGGTGATTGACAGAAAAAACAGGCTATCCCTTTGCCGGGAGAAGCGTCGTAATCAGCCGGTAAATCCGCTCGTTGGCGTCAGCGATGGCCATCTTTTGAGCGTTGTGGCCGACTTCCGCCAGCTTCACCGGGTCGGACAGCATTTCTTCCACCAGTCCGCACAGCGCCTCGCCGGTCAGGTCTTTTTCCTCCAGCACCCGCGCCGCGCCCCGCTCCGCCAGTGCCAGGGCGTTGTAATACTGGT
>CABQAC010000221.1 GCA_902462035.1 uncultured Eubacteriales bacterium | reverse complement strand
GAACGCTAGCCTGTCACGCTAGAGGTCGACGGTTCGAGCCCGTTCCGGGTCGCCAGTTTTGCTGCTATGGCTCAGTTGGCAGAGCACGTCCTTGGTAAGGACGAGGTCACGCGTTCGAATCGCGTTAGCAGCTCCAAAAACGGTTGCGTATCGCAGCCGTTTTTCTTTTTATCTCCCCTATGGCATCACCGCCCAGCGCCCAAAAAGCAAAACCCTCATTTCTCGTACACAAATAAAGACCGCGGCTTATTTGCCGCGGCCTTTTTGTTATATCTTCTTTTCTATTTCCTGCAAACCATGTTCCCCGCCTTTGGCCGGCTTGGGAATTGTGTAAAGATCTGTGTACGCTTCGGCTTCTTCCTCGTTGACCGGCGGCGTGGGAATCAACCCGGTACACTCGGTAATGGATGCGACATTATCGCAATCCTCCAGCACACTTTGGTTATATGGGTCGAGCATCTGCTTGTTTTCGCGATGGTCCATAGAAATTCTCCTTTCGTTGCCGTGGCGCTTATGGCCGCTCTAAAAGGAGTATCTCCGAAACCGTTCATTTTATGCTCTTGCCGCAAAAACGCCACATTAAACCAAAGACCGAATCAGCGTTTCCCGGGCGCCCGGCAACAGGTCGATGACCGGAATTTCGATCAACGTATAAGCGCCAGGCTTTTGCAGCAGGGCTGCCCGGGCCGCCCCCACCAAAATTTGAGCGGTCAGCGCAGGGTTGTTGATGGACATGGAAAAACACAGCCGCTGGTTTTGGGTCACACCGGAAACGCCCTTGCGTTCCATCAGCACACCGTGTCCCATATCGAGCAAAGCGTCGACGCTGGCGACCTCGATCACATGGGTTTCATCGTGAGCGAAATAGGGGTCCGCTTTTACCCGGGCCGCGACCTGTTCCAGGGTGTGGCCATTTTCCAGCTCCACATACACCATCCGGCGGTGGATAGAAGTCCCCAGCGGAATGGTCATCGACAACGCCTTTTTAACCCCCTCGATTGCCTTGACCGCCACCGTGTGGCCCATGCTCATCCCAGGCCCAAAGTTTGTATCGGTAATGCCCTGGGGCGCGGCGGCCTGCATCAGCGCGCGCACGACGCTGTCCGAACCGGGATCCCAGCCGGCGGATATGACGGAAACAGCCCCATGCGCCTTGGCCGCCTGGTCCAATTCCATTTTTAAATCCCATATACCGGTGTGGATATCGTAACTATCCGCAGTGCTGATGCCAAGCTCCAAGCAACGCTTGGCAAACCCGGGTACCGCGCGGGTGGGGGTGCATAAAATCGCCACGTCCGGACGTACCGGCAGCTTCGCAATGTCGTCTGCGACCGGCAGGTTTTCGTACCCTTTGGGCGGTTCCCCCGCGCTGCGGCGCACCAGGCCCACCAATTCAAAATCCGGCGTCACTTTCAGCGTTTCCAGCACATACCGGCCAATATTTCCGTATCCCACAACTGCAGCTTTGATCATCCCGTGTCACGCTCCTTCCAAATTTCGTTCTAATCCTACCGCATCCGGCTATCCCCTGTCAAGACCGCGGCGTATAACGCTGGGCCAGTACCTGGTACCCAAACCGGCTTTCTTCCGTCTGGCGGACCGCCGCCTCGAAGGTGGAAAGAGCGACCGTCATCTCCGACAACCCGTCCGCGCCCAACGATTTGTACCGGGTGGTCCCCACAAGGCGGTACACGCCGTCTCCCAGGCTGTAAGCCGCTTCGATAACCGTCTCGTGCCATTCGCTCAGCCCCATGGCCGGCAGGGTATAGACCCCGTCTTCCAGCGAAAGAGGGATCAGCGACCCTGTTGGCGCCGCGCCGGTAAACAGCGGCACATCCCGGCCCCAAAAGTCCCGCAGCGCAGCCTCAAAAACTTCCGGCCGCACAGTGTTTTCCTCGTCCCGGACCAGCAGAAAAGGCGTATAAGCCACTTCAACCGGAACCGGCTCATCCTCCGCGACGTCCTTTTGGGCAATCCAAAAAAGATTGAACATCTCCGTCAGCCGTTCGGTTTCTTCCTGGAGCAGTTCGGTTTTTACCCCGTCCCGGTCCAGCAGGGATACCGGCCCCTGGCTGGAGGGCGGCGGCGCGGAAGACGCCGGCGCTTCTGAAGAAAGGGCCGGGGCGGAAGATGCCGGCGGGTTGGAAGAACCCCCGTCCCCACCCTTGCAGGAAGTAAGCAGCAGGCAGCCTGCCGCAAGCAATAGAATGAAGCGCTTTTTCACAGTATCACCTCATGATAATTTATCTAAATTCATGAAACAGCGACAAAAATGATTGACTTACTCATCAAAACATTATACGATATGGGAAATATAAGGCATGTAAGGGGTCTGATTCAAGGTTTTATCTATTTTCCATTCCGCTGTGAAAGCGTCCAAGGTCTATACCCTCATATCGAATATAGCGGAGCATATACCGCCGGCATCGTTTTAGCAAAACAGCGGGAGGATAGAATCCCCCCGCTGTTGTTTATTTTACTTTAAACCCGTCTTTTAAAGGCACGCTGCGGTTAAACACCAAGTGCCCCGGTCCGCTGTCTTTATCAAGGCAGAAGTAGCCCATCCGCATGAACTGGAAGGAGGCGGGGGCTTCCGCGTTTTCCAGCGAGCGTTCCACTTTACAGCCAGTCAGCACCTCGAGCGAACGGGGGTTTAAAAACTCTAAAAACTCCCGATTGGCCGCGTCCGGGTCCGGTACGGTAAACAGCCAGTCGTAAAGCCGTACCTCCGCGTCCAACGCCGTCGCCGCATCCACCCAATGGATGGTCCCCTTGACTTTTCGGCCGTCCGGCGTGTTGCCGCCCCGGGTTTGTGGGTCGTAAGTGGCGGTAATTTCGGTTACATTTCCGGCCGCGTCTTTTTTGCAGCCGGTGCACTTGACCACATAAGCGGTTTTCAGCCGAACCTCATTGCCCGGGAAAAGCCGGAAGTAGCCCTTGGCCGGTTCTTCCATAAAGTCGTCTGCCTCCACCCACAGTTCGCGGGAAAAGGTGACCGTACGGCTGCCGTCTTCCGGCCGGTTGGGGTTATTCTCCACCTCAAACAGCTCGGTCTTATCCGCCGGATAATTTTCCAGCACCAGCTTGACCGGACGAAGCACACCCATCACTCGGGCGGCATTCCAATTGAGATCTTCCCGCAAGCAATGCTCCAAAAAGCTGTATTCCACCGTGCTGTTAACTTTCGCAACACCGATGCGCTCGCAAAAATTGCGGATAGCCGCCGGGGTATACCCCCTGCGCCGCAAACCCGCCAGGGTGGGCAGGCGGGGGTCGTCCCATCCATTTACATGACCTTTTTCCACCAGCTGGCGCAATTTGCGTTTGCTGAGCACCGTATTATTGATCCCGAGCCGGGCGAACTCGATCTGCCGCGGCTTCGCGGGGACATCGGTGTTTTCGATCACCCAGTCGTACAGCGGGCGGTGCGCCTCGTATTCCAAGGAGCACAGCGAATGGGTGATTCCCTCCAATGCGTCCTGGATGGGATGGGCGAAATCGTACATGGGAAAAATACACCATTTGGTCCCCTGGCGGTGGTGTTCAATATACCGGATACGGTACAGCACGGGATCCCGCATATTAAAATTGCCCGAAGCTAGGTCGATCTTTGCACGCAAAGTATATTTTCCTTCGGGGAACTCCCCGTTTTTCATCCGTTCGAATAAATCAAGGGATTCTTCCACCGGACGGTCTCGGTAAGGCGACCGCGCGGGCACCCCGATTTCGCCCCGGTATTCCCCAAACTGTTCCGGCGTTAGCTCACACACGTAGGCAAGGCCCTTTTTAATCAACCCCACCGCCAGCTCGTAGGTCTGCTCAAAATAATCCGAGCCATAA
>CABQAC010000220.1 GCA_902462035.1 uncultured Eubacteriales bacterium | reverse complement strand
GAATCGTCCTTTTCTCCCCCATCTTTTCCGACGGGGGAAAAGATGGGGCCCCACCGGAGGTGAAAACAGATATTACAAATGGATTAAATAGAGCCGACGGAGCAAAGTGCTAAAATCTTCTATTTTTTTATTCCAGGTAAGACTTTTTCCAGCATTCTTATTTGAAATATGATATTCTGTTATAAAGTAACGGTTTTAAGTTTATCAAAAAGGGAGGGGATATGACTTCCTAAAAACAAGGGTGGAAAAATTTGAAAGGAAAGGCAGGGATTTATGCTACCCCTTAAAAGCATGTCCTTTGGAATCGACGGCGGATTGCTTGAAAAACCGCGTGTCGCGGACGGCTGCGAAAACGATTCCATACAGACGGACAA
This sequence comes from uncultured Eubacteriales bacterium, assembly GCA_902462035.1. GTDB lineage: Bacteria > Bacillota > Clostridia > Oscillospirales > Acutalibacteraceae > CABQAC01. The sequence goes on along the minus strand of CABQAC010000220.1, from coordinate 3,471 downwards.
TGATGCGGCCGACGGAGATAAAATCAAAATTCGATGGAAAAAGGAGAAAACATGAACAGCATCATAGAGGACCTGTATTTTGGCAGAATTTATCCCCACGAGCAGTTCCAGCCCATCCTGCACCACTACCGGCAAAAGCGGGACGAAGCCTTCGAAGGCTTCGAGGCCTTGATGGAGCAGCTGAACGGGGAGCAGAAAGCAGATCTTGAGGCGGTGATGGACCGTTATTACGCCCTGCTGCCCCTTGAGATGGCGCAGAATTTTTCGGACGGCTTCCGGCTGGGCGTCCGCCTGATGTGCGAGGCGTTGAGGCAGGAGGATGTGGAAGCGTTTTTGGGAAAGCTGGAGGCAGGCGGCGGGATATACAGGACAGGGCGGCACTGACCGGGAATTTTCCTGCCGTATGGCCATGAAAAGCCCTCGACAAGAGGCACTGTTTGCGGTAAAATAGATGCGGTATCAAAAAAAATTGGTAAGGGGGCTTTTTGATGGATAAAAGCGAATGCTTGTATTGCGGCAATAAAGAAAAATTGGACAGCCTGATGATTTACGTGGCGGATTTAAAGGTTTCGAAACTGTACTTGTTTAAAGAACAAACCTATTTTGGCCGCTGCGTGGTGGCGTACAAGGACCACAATGTGGAATTGACCGCCCTGGACCCGGCGGATGCCGCCCAGCTGATGGAAGACGTGCGCCGGGTGGGCCGCGCCCTGCAAAAGCTGCTCGATCCGGACAAGATCAATTACGGGATGTACAGCGACACGCTGCCCCACCTGCATGTCCATGTAGTACCCAAGTATCAGGGCGCCTATTCTTTCGGCTCCACCTTCGAAATGAACGTCAATCCGCCCAAGTACCTGACCGAAGCGGAGTATGCGGACTTGATCGGCAAAATCAAAGAGAACCTGTAAGAACCGAAAAACCCCCGGAGCAAGCGGTCCGCTTGCTCCGGGGGTTTTAGTTTGGGGTTTTGGTCATACGGCAAACGACTCGGCCAGCGCGCGGAAATCCGCCGGATGCCGGGCCAGGTAATCCTGCGCGGAAAGGCCGGTGCGCTGCAGCTGTTTTGCCAGCTCCAGTAAAAACGCCGGGACTTGGTCCGCTGGTATCGCGCCGTAGCATTCGCCCATCCGGGTTTCGCCCACCGCGTGGCTGCCGCCGGCGTACAGCTCGAACACATCCACCGTTTGGTCGCCCACCCGTTTTTTGCGCCCCGCAAAGCCCAGGGCGTTTACCTGGTGGCGGGAGCAGGAGTTGGGGCAGCCGGAGATGTGCAGCGGCGGGAGCAGATCCTGCGGCGCCCCGTGGCGGCGGAACGCTTCGACCACCGCGCGGCAGAGCAGCTGGCTTTGTTCCACCCCCATCTGGCAGGTGGGGACGCCGATGCACGTAACCGATTGCGCCAGGGGGGAAACCAGCAGGTGCGCGAACTTCCGCTCCAGGGCGTCCGCCTCCCCGGCGGACAGGTTGCGCACGAACAAACTTTCTTCCATGCTGCTGCGCAGCTCCGCCTGGGGCTTGTCCGCGATAAAATCCCGCAGGGCGGACAGATCCGCCGCTTCGAGCTGGCCGCAGAGCGGATGGAGCTCCACCGTGTAACGGCCCTTTTGCCGCTGGGCGATACGGCGGGAGCCCGCGGGGATTTGCGGCTCCCATTCATCCGCCGCGGCGGGAACGGGCGCCGGGCAGCGGTCGGAAAGTTCCTGTTTGACCTGGTCCAGATAGGTGCGGTAACAAGCCAGGAACGCCGCTTCGCCCATCCGGCGGGGCACAAAACGAAGGCGGGCCTGGGCCTTGTTCTCGTAATTGCCCTCGGCAATAAACAGGCGGGTCACCGCTTCCACATGGCACAGGGTTTCCTCGGGCGGAACAGGTTCCCCAAACGGAATGCCCACTGCCGGGCCGCCGCCCATGCCCCCCGCCAAATAGACCAGAAAACAAGGTTTTCCGTTGTGCGAGGACGCGACAAAACCCAAATCGTTCAAGGTGCTGTTGGCCGTATCTTCCATGGTGTTGGAAAACGCGATTTTCAACTTGCGGGGCAGCTTGTACCCGGTAATGCGGCGCAGCAAATACCGCCCCGCCGCCAGAGCGTAGGGGGTGGGGTCAAACGTTTCGCCCCGCGCCACGCCGGACAGGGGCGAAAGGGCCACGTTGCGGGGGTAATTGCCGCCGCCCCCACGGGTGAATAAACCGTGGACAATGGCGTTTTTCATGATATCGCACACTTGGTCGATGCCAAGGTCGTGAAGCTGGACCGCCTGCCGGGTGGTCAGGTGGATGCGGTCAAGCCCGTACTGCCTGACGTAGGAGGAGATCAGGCTCCAATGCTCGTGGCTGATGATGCCGGACGGCGTACGCAGGCGGATCATGAATTGTTCGCCGCCGCGCTGGGCGTATACCCCCATGCCGCCGGATTTCGCCTTGAATTCCGCCGCGTTGATTTCGCGGTTCCGGAACTGGTGGCCAACCGCCCGGAAGCCTTCAATCTCCTGCAGCAGCTCCTTTTGTAACGCTTCTATGACGACCACTCCTTTAATATGGGGCGCGCCCCATCCCGGTTTGTGCGCATTCTTTAGCCGAAAGGCTTGTTTTAAGGTTATTATAACACAGCGCGCAAAAAGAAACAGCGCGCCGGCAAAAGCCAGGTTTCAGGGCGCCGGGGGGAAGACTGCTTCCCCGCCCGCAGGCACCTTGACGCGGGGCAGTTCCACGGTGGTGGTAAAGGGCAGCGGCTGCTTCATTTGGCCCGGGGTTTCGCAAAACACCGTCACCTCCGCGTCGAAGGCGGTGGGGTTTTTGATGCGCGCGGCGGTATGCGCGCCGGCCGGTTCCAGGGTGACGGTTACATTGTCGAAAGCAGCGGCCAGGCCAATGTCCGGCACAAGGTACACGCCGGGCAGTTCCAGGACGGTAAGCATGGCGCTGACCTCGCTCCAGCAGGATCCGTAGAATACGCCGCCCACCCGGTTTTTGCCTTCCCAATCGCACATATTCACCCGTTCGTTGATATATCCGGCGGGCATTGCCCTGCCGTCCGGTGCGTGGATGGGACGGCCGGCGCGGGAGATATACTGGGTAATGTTGTGGGCGGTGGCCTGGATAAGCTGAAGATAGGCCGTATTGCCGGTGGCGCGGAACAGCCGGAACAGGCTGCTGCCGGAAAGCAGGCAGATGCCCGGCGCGCTGTGCTTGTTCTGGACGTTGGCGTACACGCTTCCCACGGTCTTCATGCCCAGCTTGCCAAACTCCGATTCCGGCGGGAAGCAAAAGTTATAGCTGACGCACCAGGTGGCGCACTGAACGGCGCAGCGTTCGGCCATCGAAAGAAAGTCCGGTTCGCCGGTTGTCTCGTACAGGACCATGGCGCTTTCGAGCAGGCCGAAGGCGGATTCGCTGTCCGGACACTGCAAAATTTCCCCCGGGCCGCCGTTCAATAGGCCGCGGCGGGCAAAACGCGCGTCGTACCGG
>CABQAC010000219.1 GCA_902462035.1 uncultured Eubacteriales bacterium | reverse complement strand
GGTAGCGGCGCTTTGCCTAACGTGCATGTTCCTGACCGGGTTAATTCCCTTTGCCACCTATGCGCTGCCCGCCATTGCGGGGGTTTTGCTGGTGGCTGTTGTCATTGAACTGGGCAAGCGATGGGCTTTTTTGGTTTATGTGGCTGTATCGCTGCTCTCTGTTTTGTTGGCTCCCGATCTAGAAGCAAAACTGCTGTTTATTCTGTTTTTCGGTTATTATCCAATTATAAAGTGTGTAATCGAGAAGCTGCCTCGCAAACCAATTCGTTGGGTTTTAAAGCTTGCCGTTTTCAATATTGCCGCCATTGGTGGTTATTTGTTGGCCGTTTATGTCTTTCTGCTCCCGGTGGAATCGATGGATTGGATTGGCGTTTCCCTTCCTTTGGTCCTTCTGCTTTTCGGGAATGCGGTGTTTGTAATATATGATTATGCCATCACCTCGCTGACTTCGGTTTACGTTTTCCGGGTGCAGCCGCGCCTGCACAAACGGATGAAGTTTTTATAAAAGTTTTGTTCCGAGCCAAAACCGCTTTCGGGCTATGATCCCGAGAGCGGTTTTTTTCGCGCTTTTCCGGGAGAATATTTCACAAGATTTGACATAAAACCAAAGTAGTACTTGCATATAATTAGAAGACGGGATTATGAATCGCACGCGGCGCATATTCCTGAATCCGAATGAGCCAGGTGGGGGATATGGCAATCTATGTGGATGTCCTTGTCGCGGTCAATGTGCTGATTGATTATTTTCTTCTGCTCGCCACCTGCCGGTTTATGCAGCTTCGAGGCAAGCGGCTTCGAATGGTGCTCGCCAGCGTTTTCGGCGGCCTGTGCGCGCTGGTGGTATTGCTGCCGAAAATGCATATGCTCCTTTCGCTGCTGATGAATCTGCTCTTTTCCGTCATTCTCCTTCTCATCGCATTTGGAAGGCCGCCATTGCGTTTTTTTGCAAAGGTGCTCGCCTGCTTCTACGGAATGAGTCTTTTGTTCTCCGGCGTGATGACCGTTCTTTGGTTCTTTGTATTCCCAGCGGGGATGGTCGTCAATAACGGACGGGTCTATTTTAATATCTCGCCGCTTCTGCTGATTGTTTTTACGGTGGTCACTTATACCATCATGCGCGTTATTTACGCGCTGACGGGACGCCACGAGCTAAAAAGACGGGTATATTCTCTGACCGTTTCGGTAGAGGGAAAAGACGCGCCGCTGCAGGCCATGGCGGATACGGGAAATTCCCTGCGGGACGCGATGTCTCACGCACCGGTGCTGGTGGCGGAATACGCGGCGGTGGAGATGCTGATTCCGGAAGAAATCCGCTCAATCTTTCGCAAGAAAGGCGATTGGCAGGACATCGGAGCGGTGGAACGTTCCGCATGGCGCAGCCGGTTTCACCTGATTCCGTTTACCGCCGTATACTCCAACGGCTTTTTGCCGGCTTTCAGGGCGGACAAGATCGCGTTAACAGGCAAAAACGGCAAACAGATAGATAAGAGCGTTTACATAGCGGTATGCGATCAAAAATTGTCCCTTGGCAATTACAACGCCCTTTTCAATCCGGAAATACTACAATGACAGGATGCTGTCACAGATAACGTGGGATAGGAGCGCGAGGAGAAATGCTGATCAACTGGATACGCTCATTGCAGCGCCTTTGGAAAAGGTTTTGGATGACCCGGAGGGCCGGAACATACGTACACTATATCAACGGCCCGGAAACACTGCCTGTCCCCTTGAATGCCGAGGAGGAAAGCGCGTTGATGAGGCGCATCGAAGCGGGAGACGAGACTGCGCGGGAACCGCTGATTACCCATAACCTCCGCCTGGTGGTTTATATTGCCCGCAAGTTCGAAACCAACGGCGCTAATATCGAGGATCTGATCTCAATCGGCACCATTGGGCTGATCAAAGCAGTCAACACCTTCTGCCCTTCCCGCAACATCAAGCTGGCCACTTATGCTTCGCGCTGCATCGAGAATGAAATTCTGATGTTTTTGCGGAAAAGCTCCCAGTATAAAAACGATTTATCCATTGACGAACCGCTGAACATCGATTGGGATGGCAACGAATTGCTGCTAAGCGACGTACTGGGCAGCGAACCCGATATCGTAGGCCGCGGAATTGAAAGCGAAGCGGAACGCGATTTGCTGCTGGAGGCGGTTCACCGGCTTTCCCCCCGGGAGCAGCGAATTATGGAGCTGCGATTTGGCCTGGGCGGCAAAAAGGAACATACCCAGAAGGAAGTGGCGGATGCTTTGGGAATTTCGCAATCCTACATATCTAGACTGGAAAAGCGTATTATCCTTCGTCTAAAAAAGGATCTGGAACGGGTAGGATAACCAATATGGCGGGCGGGACCATTTCGGTTCCGCTCTTTTTTTGTGCACAAAACCAAAGGTTTTTGCCGCATCGTCTTCACAAATACAGATGATGTTGGTATAATAATAACCATATGCTAAAAAATGAGGATATAGGTGCAAAAGACAGTCGTTTTTTGTCAAAAGCGGTACCGTGTGCCCCTTGCTTGGCGGGACGGTACCGGCCTATACGAAAGGGTGGACATTTTACATGGAAAAACGGAGCAACTTCTCTGGCAGAATTGGGTTTGTGCTTGCGGCGGCAGGCTCCGCGGTGGGGCTGGGGAATATTTGGCGGTTTCCATACCTCGCCGCTCAATATGGCGGGGGAATTTTTTTGCTGGTATATCTGGTGCTGGTCATCTCCTTCGGCTTTTCCATTATGATTGCGGAAACAGCCATCGGCCGCAAAACCGGGCTCAGCGCGATCGGCGCGTTTCGGGCGCTCAATAAAAAATACGCATTTATCGGGATTCTGGCTTCCATTGTACCAATGATCATCCTGCCGTATTATAGCGTAATCGGCGGCTGGGTCATGAAATATTGTTCGGTTTACCTGACCGGCCACCATTCGAACGCGGCAACCGATACCTTCTTCGAAGACTTTATCGCTTCGCCCACGGAACCTCTGGTATGGTTTACGCTGTTTGTAGTCGTTACCTTTGTGGTCGTTTTAATGGGTGTAAAGCGGGGCATTGAAACCGCGAACAAGTTCCTGATGCCGGTACTTTTAATCCTTTCGGTAGTTGTAGCGGTCTATTCCGCGACGCTGCCCGGCGCGTGGGAAGGAATCAAGTATTTCCTGATTCCGGATTTCAGCCGTTTTTCCATTACCACGGTGCTTTCGGCCCTTGGCCAAATGTTTTATTCAATGTCCCTTGCCATGGGCATAATGATTACCTACGGTTCCTATCTGAAAAAGGATACGGATCTGGAAAAGTCGGTCAAGCAGATCGAATACTTCGATACCGGCGTCGCTTTTTTGGCGGGCATGATGGTCATTCCCGCTTTCTTCGCGTTCTCCGGCGGCGATCCGTCCGGTCTGAATAAAGGCGCTGGGCTGATGTTCGTCACCCTGCCCAAGGTATTCGACCGTATGGGGATGAGCACCGCTATTGGTATCGTTTTTTTCGTGCTGGTGCTGTTCGCCGCGCTGACCTCCGCCATCTCGCTGATGGAGACCGTGGTGTCGATTGTAATGGATAAATTGAAATGGAGCAGGCCGGCAGCCTGCCTGGCGGTATTTGGAGTCGTCCTGCTGCTGGGTGTGCCCTCGTCGTTGGGCTATGGGCTGTGGAAAGACTTTACCTTACTGGATTTGAGTTTGCTCGATTTTATGGACTTCATCAGCAACTCGGTGCTGATGCCGGTGGTTGCCTTCCTTACCTGTATTTTTGTCGCGTATATCATTGGAACCAAAACCATCGTGGACGAAGTCAAACTGTCTTCCAAATTCCGCCGGGAGAAAGTCTTCCATGTAATGATCATATATATCGCGCCCATTTGTATCGTGGCT
>CABQAC010000218.1 GCA_902462035.1 uncultured Eubacteriales bacterium | reverse complement strand
CGCTGGTGGGCGATGACCGCCGCATGGCCGGCGTTGATTTCCGGAATAATCATGGGGACATCGGGCGTGGACCGGTGCGCGCTGTTGTTGGAGATGACCGGGCACTCGGCTTTGGCGTACGCTTCTTCCAGCGCGCGGATCTCGTCCTTTTTCATATCTACGGCGCAAAAAACAAAATCCACCTGGGACGCTATTTTTTCCACATCCGCCACGGCGTCGTATACGATCATATCGGCCATCTCTGCGGGCATGGGGGTTTCCATAGCCCAGCGGTTACCGACCGCCTCGCGATACGCTTTTCCGGCGGAGCGGGCGCTTGCAGCAAGCAATTTAACCTCGAACCACGGATGGCTTTCCAGCAAGGTGGCAAAACGCTGACCGACCATACCCGTAGCGCCGATGATGCCGACAGAATACTTCTTCATGGTTATTCATTCCTTTCGTTATCCGCATAGCGCGGAGGGGGCGTTTGGCGCATCATCCCGTTGAAAAAACGGTATAAAAAAACCGGTTGTAAACCGGCTGCCAATCCAATATAATAGAAGCTGTTACCGTGTAAACACGCTGATAGCTCTCCATCATACCGCGATGATGACAGTCGCAAGGCTATTCGCCGTTGAGACCAGGCGGATGCTCCACCGCGCATCCCCTTCGGCAACAGGGCCTTTCACGTGCGGTCGCTGGTGTGGCAACCTACCGCGCGTTACTATTCCGTGTCGCGTCCTCTATCTCCATATGCCGGCCCATCGACCGGTTTGTACTTATCATAGCATTCCGCGTGGCGGTTGTCAATTTCTTTTGAATAAAAACAGTGCCCTTTTTCGCCCCTTTTTTACGGGAAATATTTAGAAAAAGACGTGCGCAAAACGAGAAAGGCAGAAGAACGTGAAAAGACAGGACTTTTATTACGAACTCCCCCAGGAGCTGATTGCCCAAACGCCTATCGCCGAGCGGGACCATTCCCGCTTGCTGGTGCTGGACCGCGGCACCGGGGCGGTCCAGCACGAGGTGTTTTACCGGATCGAAGAGTATTTAAAACCTGGAGATTGCCTGATCCTCAACGATTCCAGGGTGCTGCCCTCCCGCCTGTACGGTACAAAAGAGGGCACTGGCGCCAAAGTGGAGTTTCTGCTGTTGTCACCCAAAGGTGACGATGTGTGGGAGGTGCTCACCGGGCCGGGAAGGCGGGCAAAACCGGGGACAAGGTTTGAATTTGGCGGCGGTTTGCTCCGGGCCGAGGTGCTGGAGGTGCTCGAGGGCGGCAACCGGCTGGCCCGTTTTTCTTACGACGGCAATTTTTACGGGATTCTGGACCGTATCGGCCAAATGCCTTTGCCCCATTACATCACCCAGGAACTGCGGGAAAAGGAGCGGTACCAAACCGTCTATTCCCGGGAACCGGGTTCGGCCGCAGCGCCTACCGCGGGGCTGCACTTTACCCAACCGCTGTTGGACCGCCTGCAGGAAAAGGGCATCGGCGTAGGGTTTGTGACGCTGCATGTGGGATTGGGCACCTTTAGGCCGGTCAAGGCGGAGGAAATTACCGACCATAAAATGCATGCGGAGCATTATTATTTGCCTCAGCAAACGGCCGATCTGATCAACCGATGCAAAGAAAAAGGCGGCAGAGTGGTGGCTGTCGGCACCACCAGCTGCCGCACGCTGGAATCGGTTGCGGCCCGGCAGGAAGGCCCTTTGCGGGAAGCGGAGGGCTGGACGGATATTTTTATTTACCCCGGTTACCAGTTCCGGGTGCTGGATGGACTGGTTACCAATTTCCATCTGCCGGAAAGCACGCTGATTATGCTGGTTTCGGCTTTTGCCGGGTATGAGCATACTATGCAAGCGTACCGAATTGCGGTACAGGAACGATACCGGTTTTATAGCTTTGGAGATGCCATGCTGATTTTATAAAGGCAGCTTTAAAGCGGCTGTTTTCGGGCGCCACAAGCGGGTTTTGTGCCGCGCCCCTGCACGGAAATGTATGAAAAAGTATTGACAAAACCGCGGAAGAAGAGTACGATACTAGTAGGTTAGATATAACTAACTAATTTGAAGAATCAGAAGGAGGAATTTGGATGCAATCTTGGTTTGCTGAAAATTTAGCCAATATCGCTGTCGCAGCCGTTTTGATTGCCGTTGTGGCGGTTGTTGTGATCCGATTGGTCAAAAACAAGCGAACGGGCAAGTCCTCCTGCGGGTGTGGGTGCCAAAGCTGCCCCATGGGCGCAAATTGCCGGCAGAAAAAATGATTCCGGAGGAAGTATGGATTTGGCGTAACCATGCCCTTTTCATATTTGTTTCGTACCGAATTATGGCGAACCGGGAAGGATACGCCTGCGTTTGACCGGCCACGGTCGATTAAAGCGGAAAGAAGAAGTTTTATCTCGTGATTCATCGGCGGTTGATTTACAGCGGCGCAGGAAAGCAAAAGAGAGTGGGGACATACCAAAATAAAAACCCCCGGATGACCGGAAAGCGGTTATCCAGGGGTTCATTCGTTTGGATGTAACAAAGGGGGAGACGTATCGTGGCGGCGCTATTTCTTTTTGTAGTACCGCAAATGGCAAATGCCGTCGCCCTTGGCGATTGTCTTGGGCAGATCCAGCCCGCAGCCGTAACTTTCGCCGATGCCGCGGTCGCCGCACATGGCAATGTCGCACAGCTCGGCGATCTCCGCGTCGGAACAGCCGCACTTTTGCCATGCCTTGACCAAAGGGCAGTAATGAAAGTGGAGTTCCAGTTCGTCGTCGGTGGAACGGATCACCTTCATTTCGAACATCCATTGAGCGGGCTTGGTAAAAAGGGTTTTGCGCAGCCCTTTCAGGCTGTCGGTATTTCCCTCTTTAATCAAATATTTGCCGTGCCCCAGGCCGCAGCGGCGGATCGCGGCGGCGCCGAAATCCGTGGGATCAAGCCCGCGCTTTCTGCCTTCATCGCAAAGAAGGTAGAGCCAGGCCGCCCGCTGTTCCAGCTGCCCCCGTACGGCGGTAACGAGGGGAAAGGTGATTTTTGGCTCGTTTTTGATCTTGCTCATGGAGGGTCTCTCCTTTATGGTAATTTTATAATTGGACGGCAAAAAAGCGGATAAACCTTACAGAATATATGTAGGAAAAACACCGGGCGCCATAAACCGGAACGGCCCGTTAATTTTTTACCGCGTCGTTTTTTCGAATGACGTTCCGCTGAATTTTTCCGCTGATTGTTTTGGGCAGCTCGTCCACAAATTCCACAACCCGCGGGTATTTATAGGGGGCGGTTACCCGTTTTACATGGTTTTGCAGTTCTTTTTTCAAATCCTCGCTGGCCGAAAAACCCCGGGCCAGGACGATGGTGGCCTTTACCACCTGTCCGCGGACAGGATCGGGCGCCGCGGTGACGGCGCATTCCAGCACGCTGGGATGTTCCAGCAGGGCGCTTTCCACTTCGAATGGGCCAATGCGGTAGCCGGAGCATTTGATGACGTCGTCGTTCCGGCCCACAAACCAATAATAACCATCGGCGTCCCGCCAGGCCATGTCGCCGGTGTTGTAAACGCCATCGTGCCAGCTGCGCAGGGTGGCCGCTTCGTCCTGGTAATAGCCGCGGAACAGCCCGACCGGCCCGTGGGTTCCCACGTCTCGGATGGCGATGGAACCCACCGTGCCGTCCTCTACCGGCTGGCCGTTTTCATCGATCAAGTCAATGTGGAAATTCGGCGTGGGCTTGCCCATTGAGCCGGGCTTGACAGGGAAGAACCCAAAGTTCGCCAGCATGACCGGCGTCTCGGTCTGGCCGAAGCCCTCGTACAACGCAAGGCCTGTCAGCTGCTTAATTTTATGGTAAACTTCCGGGTTTAACGGTTCGCCCGCCACGCTGGCATGCTTGATAAAGCTCAAATCGTAGCCGGACAGATCCTCTTTTATCAAAAAACGAT
>CABQAC010000217.1 GCA_902462035.1 uncultured Eubacteriales bacterium | reverse complement strand
GCAGGGTTTGTTCCAAACCCCTGGGCGATTTAAAGCAGGAACTTGTGTCGCTGTCGTCCGCCGGGTACCGGGAAGCGGTGCTGGTGGGTATCAATCTGCCCGCATACGGCCAGGATTTGGGCCTGGAGCTCTGCGACGCGGTAGAGGAGGCCTGCGGCGTGGAAGGGCTTGACCGGATCCGCCTGGGGTCTTTGGAGCCGGACCGGCTGACCGAAGGCGTCATCCGCCGCCTTGCCGCCCAGCCAAAACTATGCCCCCAGTTCCATCTGTCGCTGCAAAGCGGCTGCGACAATACGCTAAAGGCCATGAACCGGCATTACACCGCCGCGGAATATGCGGCGCTGGTCGAAAAACTGAGGGCTAGTTTTCCGAACGCGGCCATTACGACCGACGTAATGGTAGGGTTTCCAGGGGAAACCGAAGCGGATTTTGAGTCTTCCCTTTCCTTTGTGCGGCAAATTGGGTTTGCCAAAGCCCATGTGTTCGCTTACTCCCGCCGGCCGGGTACGGTGGCCGACCGGATGGACAGCCAAGTGCCCCGGGCGGAAAAGGAACGCCGCAGCCACAAGATGCTCCTGGTTGCGGAGGAATCCCGGCGGTTATTCCTAAACAGCCAAACCGGGCTGTGCTGCAACGTGCTGTTCGAGACAGCGGCGCACGGCGGCGCGTTGGAAGGATACACCGAAAATTACACGCCGGTACGGGTGGCTTGCGGCATGGAAAACAAAGGCCGGCTGCGCGCGGTGCGCATCACGGGCAACGATGGGGATTGCTGCCAAGGCGTATTGGTGGAAAAGGCCCCTTTGTGACACGGCCTCCCGGTCCGGCTGCTCGCGCCATTCTTCTTTCATTATAAAAACCGCCTATCGTTTGATAGGCGGTTTTTGTTTGAGCGGATGGGTCAGCGGCTGAATTGAAGGGAATACTCCTCCGTCAGGCAATAGGTCGGATCGAATATTTTGAGCCGCAGCTTTCCCCTTTCGCCTTTTTCCAACGCATAATAAACAGTGGTATAAACGCCGTTTTCATCCACGTCGGCCGACCAAGAACCGCTCTGTTCCTTTCCCCAGATACTCGTTCGGGCAAAATACGGATGCAGCATACGTTTGTTGTCCGCCTTATTCTCGTACCGTATCGTCATTTTCAGTTCGCCGAATTCACCGATATGGCGCGACATGTTTTTTTCCACCGTTACAATGGTCATGGTACAGTCCCGAAATTCGATCTGTTGGTTCACTTCTAATTTCTCCCCTTCTTCGGGAATACGCAAAGCAACATGCTGTTCCTCCTCGGTTTTGACGGTAAGATAAGGAATCTTCAAGGTGAAAAACCGGTCCGAATTCTGGATATCAAACAGGAAACGGCTGTTGACGCCGCCAAATCCGTCGGGAATCGAATAGTGTTTGATACCGCTTTCCGTCTGCAAAAAAAGGTCTTGGTTCTGATAAGGGCGGTCCATTTTGCAAAAGGACTGCAGCACGTAACCGCTTTTATTCATCGCGTACAAATCCACTTGTACCTTACCATCAAGAAACGCCGGCACCGCCGTGACCGAAATATCATTGTGGTATTCTGTGGGGCCGATTTCCTCCAAAGTCAAAAAATGCTCGTATGGTTTGAGCTGAAATAAAAGACAAAGTCCATAATCGCCATATTCCAGCTGATACGTTTTGCCCGCACCAATCTCTCCGGCGTTTAATGCAAAGGTAAAGGCGGAAGTCTCGCTTTTTCCTCCGCCGCCTGTGTAACCAGTATACGTGGTAACCTTGCGCCCCTCCGCATAAAGCGCCACGTTGAGGCGGTCCGGTGTTCCGCCGCTTAACCGCCGCTCCTCTTTCTCCTGCCAGGCAGTCTTTTTATGTTCCAGCGTAAACAGGACCGTGACGCCGTTTTCCGTCGCAATGGCGCTGTTGAGCGTCAGTCTCACATCCTCATTTTCTACCGATACGGGCGCCGCCAATACATAATGGATGCTTTCGTTGTTCTCTTGGATACCATATCCCGGAATAACGCCGAACAATTGGCGCAATGCGGCGGCTACCGTATCAAAGCCCACAAAAGCCAGCGATGTGAAGAGAATCGCTAAAGCCGCAAGACAGGCCGCCGTTTTTTTGGGGAACTCCCGTTTTTTTCGGTTTTGAAAACCGGTTTTTCGATACACGTTTTTTCGAACCCGATCCATTTGTTTTTTGCCCATTTTCAGTTCTATCCGCTCATCAAGCAGCCTCTCTGTCTGGCCGATGGTCAATTGGTCCAAAGCGGCAATTAACTTTTCTTCCATTCCAGCACACCTCCCAGGGCCTTTTCCAGTTTAACCAGCGCGCGGGACACTTTTTTATCCACCGTATTGTTTTTGATTCCAAGCGCCTTCGCAATGGTTTTCGTACTTTGGCCATAGTAATACTTACGAATCATAATCTGGCTGTCCGGTTCTCCAAGCGCTTTGATTTGGTCGATCAGCACGATGGCGGTCTCTTTGTCCGCAACTGTCTTTTCCACGTCGTCATCCGCTGCGATCCATTCTAAAACGGTTTCGTCAGCGGCGCGCTTCCCGGCACTCTTTACGCACCTGCGGTAATAGTCAATGGCAATGCGTTTTGACAAAACCCCAAGATAGGCTTTGAGCGAACCTTTTTCTAATTGGATGGAATGCCTGGTTCGGTACGCCTCATAAAAAACGTCGCTCACGCATTCCTCCACCGCCTGTTTGGCACAAAGGCCCGACAGTTTGCCAGATACGATGGTGTAAACGAACGTCATGTATTGTCGCATCAGCTGTTCCAGCCCATTTTCAGGGTTTTCTACCAGCAGCATCCATAATTCATAATCTTCCACCAACAAATCACCTTCTTTTCGATAACGAACCGGTTCCATCATCTAATTCGTAGGATCGCTGGAAAATCTGACAAAAACAAATAAAAAATAGTATTTGTTTTTGAATTGTGTAAAAGCACTACACTGTCAAAGCCATTGAAAGCACTGACTTTTTTGCCCGTTAAGTCACTTGACGACATTTCGATTTTTGACACTTTGGTGCCAAAATGGTGCCCAAATTTCTTACGGCGGTATAAAACAATACAAGTATAATCAGTTGTACTTGTCAATGGTGGGCAAAGCCCGTTCATCTTGACCATTGACGAGTACGAATGACCATGCTATTTAGTGGAGGGGTAGAAAAATTTACAATTTGATAGTAAAATATATATGATATAAAATTGACAAATCGGAATTGACCGAGCTGAAAGCGAGGGATGCTTCTTGTGTGGTAGCGCAAGAAGATGGAGTAGCGATAAATCGGGATTTGTAGAAGCACAAAGGAGAAAGGAAACTTAGAGGGCGGATTATATATGAAAATACAAAAAGTAAGGTTGTTTGACAAGAAAATAAAACAAATATATTTTGATTCCTTTCCTCAAAATGAGAGAATGCCTTTTCCTTTGATGATAGCGATGTCAAAACTCTGGAACACACAGTTTTTAAGTTTCTATGACGGTGATTTACCCTGTGGGCTTATATATTTTGCCGTCAATCGTAAACTTGTTTTTATTATGTTTTTGGCGGTGGATGAAGAACTTCGTTCAAAAGGGTATGGTTCAGCAATTCTACAAGAGATACAGAGAAAATATCCCAACAAGAAAATTATTGTTTCTATTGAACCGTGTGTAGAGGAAACTCTCGATATTGAGATAAGACGAAAACGCAAGGATTTTTATTTGCGAAACAAATTCAAAGAAACTTCCTATAAAATGCGGCTGAATGGTGTAGAACAAGAAATCTTGGTTACAAATGGAGCTTTTTCCAAAAGAGAATTTCAATATTTTTTTGCATTTTACAGTAATTTCACTATGTACCCTAAGATATGGTCAATATGACAAATTCATATTGTAAGGGTTTGGAATAATCCCAACAAGCAAGAACACGGTGCATTTTTACGGAAAGGGTCCCCCTTTCAG
>CABQAC010000216.1 GCA_902462035.1 uncultured Eubacteriales bacterium | reverse complement strand
ATAAAAGAACCGGTCCCCCCAGTCGAAGCCCAGCCAGTGGATATCCTCCCGGATGGCATCCACAAATTCGGTGTCCTCTTTGGCAGGATTGGTGTCGTCCATCCGCAGGTTGCACAAACCGCCGAACTTTTCCGCAGTGGCAAAATTGATGCAGCACGCCTTAACGTGCCCAATGTGCAGGCACCCGTTGGGTTCCGGCGGAAACCGGGTATGGACGGTTTTGCCCTCGAACCGGCCGCCGGGGGCGGTGTCCTCCCGAATGAAATCTTCGATAAAATTACTGGAGCCCTCCACAGGCTCCATAACTTTGGTGTCGTCCGTCATGTTTATGACCATCCCTTTCGATAAGATTGGGCATTTTGAACGGCCGCGGCGCCGGTCCATACCACCCGATTAACATGTTATACCATTATTCCGCGATCTATTGCGCCTTATTGAACGGCGGTCAGACGCTCAAGCCCCATGCGAAGGCGGCGGAGCGCTTCCTCCCTGCCCAAAATCGCGAGAATTTCCACCGCGCCGCCTGGCGTAACCGCCGTACCGGAAGCAGCGATGCGCACCGGCCACATCAGCGTGCCGTTTTTTACCTCCAGCCGCGCTGCCAAGTCGATCAGCAAATCATGGATCGCCGATTGCTCCCACTCCGGCAGCTGTTCGAGCGCGCCGATAGCGGCTTTCAGCATCGCCGGTGAATTCTCCAGATTCGTCTTGCTCTTTTTATTGACGAACAGTTCCAAATCGTATTCCGGCAGCGCGCCAAAAAAGGCGATCATCTCCGGAATTTGGGTCAGCTTCGTGACCCGAGGCTGCAAAATTGCGGCCAGCACCGCATAATCGGGCTGCGCCTCGCCAAACACCTGCTTATAATACGGCATGGCGAGCGCGGTAAATTCCGCCGGGCTTTTTTTTCTTAGATACTCTCCATTGAACCACAGCAGCTTGTCGTAATCAAATACCGCCGGGGATTTGCTGATACCGTCAATGGAGAAATGCTCCACCAATTCGCAGAGCGTAAAAAGCTCCCTGGTATCTTTGGGGCACCACCCCAGCAGCGCAATGTAATTGACCACCGCCTCGGGCAGGTAGCCCTCCTGCACCAGCCCTTCAAAGCTGGTGGCGCCATGGCGCTTCGAGAGTTTGGAAACCGTTCCGTCGGAATTTTTCCCCATAATCAGCGGCAGGTGGACATAAGTGGGAACCTGCCAGCCAAACGCGCCGTACAGCAAATTATATTTGGGCGCGCTGGACAAGTACTCGCTGCCCCGGACCACATGGGTGATGTGCATGGTATGGTCGTCGATAACGTTGGCAAAATTATAGGTGGGGAATCCATCCGACTTCAGCAGAATTTGGTCGTCCAGTTCTTTGTTTTCCACGGTAATCTCGCCGAACACCGCATCGGTAAAGGTGGTGGTCCCTTCGGTGGGCGTTTTCTGCCGAATAACATACGGCACGCCGGATTGCAGCAACCGCTCGATTTCCGCCTGGGGCAAATCGCGGCAGTGGCGGTCGTAGCCGCCGAAAGCGCCGTCCTGATGCAGGGCTTCCAGACGCTCCTTGGTGCAGAAGCAGTAATACGCCTTGCCTTCCCGCACCAATTGCTCCGCATAGGGACGGTACATGGAAAGCCGCTGGCTTTGCACATAAGGGCCATAGGGTCCGCCGATATCCGGCCCCTCGTCATGGCTGATTCCAACCCTGCGCAGTGTTTGGAAAATAACCGCCTCGGCGCCTTCGACAAAGCGTTCCTGGTCGGTATCCTCCAGCCGCAGGATGAATTGCCCACCCTGGGACTTGGCGATTAAATATTCGTAAAGCGCAGTGCGCAGATTACCCACGTGCATAAAGCCCGTGGGGCTGGGCGCGAACCGCGACCTCACCAGTTCCTTTGCCATGTAACATAACCCCTTTCGCGCGCAATGGCCGCAAGCTGTGTCTTTTAACTGGCCGTTTCCAGCCAAAAGTAGTAGAATAGAGCCATTATATCATATTTTTTCCACGGTTCAAACCATTTCATACAAAGTTTTCCGCCATTGGACCAGGGCGTAAAAAATCGGGCGATGGCATGTATTTTTGCGCAGGATCCTGTATAATAGAGGCAGCCGCCCCATGGGGCGAAAATCTTTCCAAAGCGAGGTGTGTCCCTATGGGAAAAAGCGCGATCATCACCGGGGCTTCCCGGGGCATCGGCCGGGAGACCGCCCGGCAGTTTGCCCTGTCGGGCTATGGGGTCATGATCCATTACCACCATAACCGCGCGGGCGCCGAAGCGTTGTGTGAGGAGTTGACCCGGGCCGGTGCGGACGCGGCTGTATTTGGTGCGGATTTATCCGATTCCGCGCAGGCGGAGGCATTGACCGGCGCGGCCCAAACGCGGTTTGGCACGGTAGAGGTATTGGTCAACAACGCGGGCATTGCCCAGCAAAAACTTTTGACAGACGTAACCGATGCGGATTGGCGCCGGATGATAGACGTTAATTTAAGCAGTGTGTTTTACTGCTGCCGGGCGGTTTTGCCCCATATGGTCCGGCGCAGGTCCGGGGCAATCATCAACGTTTCTTCCATGTGGGGCATTACAGGGGCCTCCTGCGAGGTCCATTATTCCGCGGCCAAGGCCGGCGTTATTGGGTTGACCAAAGCCCTTGCGCGGGAAGTCGGCCCTTCCGGTATTCGGGTCAACTGCGTGGCGCCCGGCGTGGTGGATACCGAAATGAACGCGGCGCTGCCGCCGGAAACGATGGCGGCACTGCGGGAAGAAACGCCGCTGATGCGGATCGGCACCCCGCTGGATATCGCGCGCTGCGTGTTGTTTCTGGCCGGGGAAGGCGGCGCGTTCATCACCGGCCAAGTACTAAGCCCCAACGGCGGGATGGTTATCTGACCAAACGGGAAAGAAGCGTGAATCAGCGATGAAACCGGAAATTTTGGCGGAAGCGCCGGTGGTGCTCCGCAATTTTTTGGGATACACGGAGACGATCAAGGGGAAGTCCCCTAAAACGGCAGAGGAATATTATCTGGATTTGAGAACCTTCTTCCGTTTTCTCAAGCAGAAACGGGGGCTTGCGCCGGCCGATGCGGATTTTGAGTCTATCCCCATCGCCGACGTGGACATTCCTTTGATCGAGACCGTCACTTTGACCGATGTGTACGAATTTATGAATTACGCGGCATCCGCCCGGGGCAACGCCGCGGCGGCCCGTGCCAGGAAAACCTCCAGCCTGCGGATGTTTTTCCGTTACTTAACCGCCAAAACCGGCCAGCTGAAGGTTAACCCGGTAGAAGAACTCGACTCCCCCAAGCTCAAACGCGCGCTGCCCAAATACCTGACGCTGGAAGAAAGCCTCGACCTGCTGCGCACGGTAGACGGGCCGTACCGGGAACGGGATTACTGCATGCTGACCCTGTTTTTAAACTGCGGGCTGCGCCTTTCGGAGCTGGTGGGCCTCAATTTAGCCGATATCCGCCCGGACCATACCATGCGGGTTGTCGGCAAGGGAAACAAAGAGCGGATCGTTTATTTAAACGACGCCTGCCTGGCTGCTTTGGCGGATTACAAAAAAGTGCGTCCGGCAGACGGCGTGCGGGACAGAAACGCCTTGTTTTTAAGCAAACGGTTACAGCGCATCAGCCCCAAAACCGTTCAGTACACGGTTAAAAAGTATTTGGAGGAAATCGGCCTGGGCGGGCGCGGCTATTCCACCCATAAACTGCGCCATACGGCGGCCACCCTGATGTACCAGCACGGAAATGTGGACATTCGGGTGCTAAAAGAGATTTTGGGCCACGAAAACCTTGGCACCACCGAGATATATACGCATTTGTCCAGCGAACAGATGCAGCACGCCGCCGCGTCCTCTCCTTTGTCGGGCGTCAAACGAACCAAAAAGGAACAACCGGAAAAGTCATGACCACCCGTAAAACGGGTGGCATGAACGAGCCCTAAAAGGGCATAGGA
>CABQAC010000215.1 GCA_902462035.1 uncultured Eubacteriales bacterium | reverse complement strand
CCCCCTCTTGGGGCGAGTGTACGGCCGCAGCAAGCGTGACCTTTCGCGGAGAGGAGAAATAGTGGAGCGGGTGACTGATTTTTTATGAAATAAAAAATCGGAACGAGCGTAACTCGTTCCGACGTGGTGCGGGTAACAGGACTTGAACCTGCACAGCCTTGCGACCATTAGAACCTGAATCTAACGCGTCTGCCAATTCCGCCATACCCGCATATGTAGTGTTTCTTTTTTACGGAGAAAACGAAAACTCCGTGGCGGCAAGCGCCCCCATCGCTTCCATAAGCGACTTTGTTATTATAGCATCGGTATATGGGCTTGTCAACAGTTTTTTGATAAAATCCCGCTGCTTCAAAACCTCCCGGCACATGGCCCGCTTTCGGAAAACACATGTTCTGCGCAGCTGGTCAGACCGTCGCGAAAACGGCTTGCTTACTATACCGGCACTCTTTTATTACGAAAAACAAGGCCGCCGGCTGCGACGATTCCCGCGTATAAAAAGTTTACCGCCCACCCGGTTCCCTGCTGAACCATAGCGACAGGATTATATCCGTTAAATATGGAAACGATCGCCACGGTATCCCTGGTCAGGACCACAAAAAACGCAAAAAATGGCGGGAGGTAAATACCTCCCGCCAAAAGCGTGATTCCCTATTCGTCCAGATAGGATTTCACCAGGACCTGAAGAAGCTCGTCGCGGTCAATTTTACGAATGAGACTTCTCGCGTTGTTGTGGGTTGTAATGTAGGTCGGATCCTCCGAAAGAATATACCCCACGATCTGGTTGATCGGATTGTATCCTTTTTCCTGAAGGGCATCATAAATCGACGTAAGGATCCGGCGAATCTCCTCCTGGCGTTCCTCCGCTAAGGAAAAAGTCATCGTCTTGTCGTGCATTGATGAACACCTCCATTGATACCATCATACACCCATTTGTTATGCAATTCAAGTGATTTTTATGTCACGCGCGCAAAATTGCGCCCTCCGCCTCTAGATTTCTGATAATCTTCTCCATGCACCGGCTGACCTCTTCCTCGGTCAGGGTCGCGTCGGCGGAACGCAGCACAATATTATACGCAACGCTCTTTTTGCCGGACGGAATCTGAGCGCCCTGATAGACGTCGAATAGGTTGATTTCCTCCAGCAGCCTGCCCGCGCCTTTGCGGATCGCCTTCTGCAGGCGGAGCACCGGGACTGATTCATCGCAAACCAGCGCCAAATCCCGTGTCACGGCGGGGAACTTGGGCAGCGGGCGGTATTTCTTATCCCGCCCGGCGCAGCCGAACAGCAAATCAAGCCGCAGCACCGCCGCATAAGTCCGTTGGCCAATCTCGTAATTCGCGGCAACCGTGGGATGGATTTCTCCCAGCACGCCAAGCCGCCTGCCGCCGGAGGTCAGAACCGCGCAGCGGCCGGGATGGAAGCTGTATTCTTCCGGCGCGGCCTCAACTTCGTAATCCGTTACATCCAGCACTTCGAGCAATTCCTCCACTATGCCTTTCAGGGTGAAAAAATCCGCCTTATCGTCGTACATGCCGATGACCACAACCTTATTTTCTTCGGGCAGCTCGTTTTCATCCTGGGGCAGGTACTCTTTGGCTATTTCATACAGCCGGGCGGAAGGATTGCGGTTGTTGTAGTTGCGGGCAAGCACCTCCATCATAGAGGGGAGCGCGGTGGTACGCATAACGCTGGTATCCTCGCCCAAGGGGTTGGATATTACGACCGAGCGCCGGAGCGGATGCCCGGCAGGCATGCCGGCTTTGTCGTACGCCTTGGGGCTGATGAACGAGTAGGTCATTACTTCGCTCAGTCCCAAAGCCAGCAGCGTTTGCGCCGCTTTGCTTTCGAACTTTTGCTCCTTGGAATATTTGCCTTGGGCGCCGCCCCGCACAATGGTAGAGGGAATGTTATTATACCCATAAAAACGGGCAACTTCCTCCGCGATATCGGCTTTATGCTCGATATCGGAGCGGAAAGACGGCACCGTAACCATGCCGTTTTCCACTTTTAATTCCAATTGTTCTAACGTTTTGACCATAAAAGCTTCAGGTATATCCGTACCCAGGAAACGGTTGATCCAGGCCGCGTCCAAAGGAATCCGCCGTTCCGACTGCGTAATATGGGTTTCGGTCACAATACCATCCAGCACGTCCCCTGCATCCAGCAGTTCGACCAGCTCGCAGGCGCGGGCCAGCGCGGGCAGGCAGTTGTTGGGGTCCAACCCCTTTTCATAGCGGGAGGACGCGTCGGTGCGCATCCCCTGTTCCCTTGCGGTCACTCGAATGGATGTTCCCTTAAAATTGGCGGATTCGAAGACAATGGTCGTCGTATCGTCCATAATGCCGCTGTACTCGCCGCCCATCACACCGGCAATGGCCACCGGTTTGCGCGCATCGGCAATGACCAGTTGGTTTTCACGCAGGGTGCGGTTCACGCCGTCCAGGGTGGTTATCGATTCTCCCTCCGCAGCGCGGCGGACGATAATACGCCCTTCCTCTAGGTATCGAAGATCGAAAGCGTGCATCGGCTGGCCGTATTCCAGCATCACGTAGTTGGTAATATCCACAATGTTGTTGATGGGGCGTACGCCCATGGCGCGCAGCCGTTCCCGCATCCAGCGGGGGGACGGCTTAACACGCACGTTTTTAACAATGCGGGCGGCGTATACCGGGCACAGATCCGGCGCTTGGATCGTGACGCGCAGCAATTGAGAAGCGTCGCCATGCCCTGCTTTGACCACAGGGGCCGGCAGCTTCATCGGCTTGCCGAAGGTGACGGCCGCTTCCCGCGCCAGCCCGATGACCGACAGGCAATCCGGCCGGTTGGGTGTGATTTCAAATTCCACTTTGGTATCGTCCAGGCCGATGGCGGAGCGGATATCCTGGCCCACCTGGCAGTCCTCCTGCAGCACAAAGATACCATCCTCCACCGCGTAGGGAAAATCGTGCTTGGTTAATCCCAGTTCGCCGAGGGAACACATCATCCCAAAACTTTCTACTCCCCGCAGCTTTCCTTTTTTAATTTTTCTGCCGTCGGGCAATGTGGAGCCATCCAAGCAGGCGGGCACCAGGTCCCCGACCTTTAAGTTGGACGCGCCCGTTACGATTTGCACCGGGCTGCCCTGGCCTGCATCCAGCTGGCAGACCACCAGTTTATCCGCGTCCGGATGCGCGCTGATCGAAAGCACCCGGGCAACAACAATCCGGTCGATCTTTTCCCCTTCGATTTCAAAACCTTCCACTTTGGAGCCGCTCATGGTCATCGCGTCCGCAAAGGCTTTGGGGGATGCTTCGACCGATACAAATTCTTTCAGCCATTTCATCGATAAATTCATTGTAAATTCCTCCTTTCTCTTCCTCGATTAAAATTGTTCCAAAAACCGGATGTCGTTTTCATAGAACAACCGGAGATCGTCAATCTGATACCGCCGCATTACCACGCGCTCCAATCCCATACCCAGCGCGAAACCGCTATATACCTCGGGGTCGATACCGCAGTTCTGCAGAACCTTGGGGTGTACCATGCCGCAGCCCAGAATTTCAATCCAGCCCTCGCCTTTGCATAGGCGGCAGCCGGCCCCCTTGCAGGCGAAGCACTGTACGTCAACCTCCGCAGACGGTTCGGTAAAGGGAAAGTGATGCGGGCGGAAGCGCACCACCGAGTCTTCCCCGTACAAGCGTTTGACAAAGACCTCCAGCGTGCCCTTTAAGTCCGCCATCGTGATGCCCTTATCCACCACCAAACCCTCGATTTGATGGAACAATGGCGAATGGGTGGCATCCACCTCGTCCGAGCGGTACACCCGGCCCGGAGATATGATACGGATGGGCGGCTGGGTTTTCTCCATGACCCGCACCTGGACCGGCGAGGTTTGGGAGCGCAGAACAATGTTTTCCGTAATATAAAAGGAGTCTTGGGTATCCCTGGCGGGGTGGTTTTTTGGGATATTCAGCGCTTCGAAGTTATAATA
>CABQAC010000214.1 GCA_902462035.1 uncultured Eubacteriales bacterium | reverse complement strand
GGGACCAGACCGGCCGGGCGCTTTGGGAGATCCGCAACGTCATCGGCTGCATTCCGGACGCGCTTTGGGACCGGCTTTACTGCGGCATGCCTTTGTGGAAACATGTGTACCATACCCTGCATTCCTTGGACCAGTGGATGATCGACCCGAACGACTACGATCAACCCGCTTTCCACACCCCGAACTTGAATAACCTGGATGCGGCGTCAAAGGGAAAACTTTACCAGGCGCAGATTGACGATTACTGCGGCCTGGTCTGCAAAAAGATCGCGGGGTACGTGGATGGCCTGACCGCCGGAATGCTGGAAGAACAGCCCCCGGACTGCCCGTGGACCAGGATGACCCTGCTGCTTGCGCAGTTTCGGCACCTCCACACCCATATGGGCATGCTGATGGGTTTTATCGTTGCGGAAACCGGGCAATGGCCCCGGGTGCTGGGCCTGCAGGGGGAATTCCCCCAGGGGGAGTACGACCCGTTTTTTTAACGCCCGGCAGTCTAACAGGCGGCAAGGGGGGCGGTTTGTTCATTCTTTCATGTGGAGAGAGAGAAACTACGGCCCTGCAAGCGGAACAGCTGCCCAGCCGGCACAGAAAGGATAGACGTAGCCATGGAATACCGGTACGACCTGCACATCCATTCCTGCCTTTCCCCCTGTGCCGAGGACGATATGACCCCCTGCAACCTGGTGCAGATGGCTTTGCTGTGCGGCCGGGAAATCATCGCCCTGACCGACCACAACTCCTGCCAAAACTGCCGCGCGGCCATGAAGGCCGGGCAGCGGGCGGGGCTTGTGGTGGTGCCCGGCATGGAACTGTGTACCGCCGAGGAAGCCCATGTCGTCTGCCTGTTTGATACCGCGGACGCCGCGGAAGCGTTTTCCGCCTGGGTGGCGGAGCGGCTGCCGCGCCTGTCCAACCGCCCGGATATTTTTGGCCGCCAGTGGAAGATGGACGCGGACGACCGTGTGACCGGCGAGGAGACGTTGCTGCTCTCCGGGGCGTCGGACATTGCGCTGACCGAATTGCCCGGCCTGATGCAACGGTTCGGCGGCGCGTGTTTTCCCGCCCATATCGACCGGCCCTCCTATAGCGTGGTGGCAAGTTTGGGCGCGCTGCCCCCGGAATGCGGGTTCCGCACGGTGGAACTGGCGGCGCCATGCTGCCCGCCGGAATTTGCGCGGTCCCACCGGCTTTGGGAGTACGGTGTGCTGCGCAACTCCGACGCCCACTGTTTGGAAACTTTGGCAGGGGAACCGGAAGCCCTTTCGCTGCCCAGCCCTACCCCCGCCGCGGTGGTTCGGGCGGTCCGGCAGGGGGCTGGGCGGCGGGTAAAGGGAGAAACGCTTTGAATCGTGCTATTTTCTAGCAATATTACCAAAAAAATATGCTGCAATCTTACGTCGAAATTTGCGGCGCACCTGGATTTTATCAGGGACATTTGCTATAATGAAATGAAGCTTTACGCACTAAATTGTTATATTTTTAACAATTCATGCCAGGGAAGATTTTGCCTTGGGAAGGTCAACGTCCCAGGGTACCAAACCGCAAGGGGGAAATGTGATGCAAAAACGAATCAGCTCCATTCCGTTCCAGGGAACGCCGGAGCAGGAAGCACAGCTCCGCTCGTTCATCGCGGAGCATAAGGGGCAGGGCGGCGCGCTGATGCCGGTGCTGCAATACGCCCAGGAAGTTTACGGCTATTTGCCTATCGAAGTGCAGACCATGGTGGCCGACGGGCTGGGCGTTCCGCTGGAGGAAGTCTACGGGGTGTCGACTTTTTATTCCCAGTTCGCTTTAACGCCCAAGGGGCGGTACAACATTTCGGTCTGCCTGGGCACCGCCTGCTACGTAAAGGGGTCGGGCAAGCTGATTGAAAAAATCCAGGAACGTTTGGGCATCGCCCCGGAAGAATGCACCGCCGACGGCCGCTTTTCGCTGACCGCCTGCCGCTGCATCGGGGCCTGCGGCTTGGCGCCGGTGCTGACTGTGAACGACGACGTTTACGGCCGGCTGGAGCCGGACGACATCGACGGCATCCTGGACAAATACATGGACTAAGGCCATGCGGGAGTTGTCGCTTCACGTGCTGGATATCGTCCAGAACTCCATCGCGGCGGGCGCCGGCATGGTGGCCGTCCGCATTGGGGAGGACCGCCCTGCACAGCGTATGACCATCGTGGTGGAGGACAATGGCCGCGGCATGACCGCCGAACAGATCGAGCGGGTGACCAACCCCTTTTTTACCACGAGGACGACCCGCAGGGTGGGGCTGGGGGTGCCGCTGTTCAAGATGGCGGCGGAGATGACCGGCGGCAGTTTCTGGATCGAGTCCCAGCTGGGGCGGGGGACCCGGGTGACGGCGGAATTTTGTACCAGTCACCTGGATATGATTCCCCTGGGGGATATGGATTCCACCGTGCTGACCTTGATCGGGTGCAATCCCCAACTGGATTTTATTTACGAACATCGGGTGAACGGCCGCATGCTGCTGCTGGATACCCGGCAGCTGAAGGAAACGCTGGATGGCGTTCCGCTGGACACGCCGGAAGTCATGGCGTGGATTGGAGATTATTTAAAAGAACAGCGCCAAACCATTTTAGAAGAGGCGAAGGGCTGAGAATTTCGGCCGCCCGGCGAGGGTAACCGGCGCGGGCGGCAAACGGGGGCGTTGGCGGTGCGGCTTGCTATGCACCGGGCAAATCATCCCGACAATTGCGAAAGGGTGGTTCTGAGATGAAAACATTAGCCGAATTACAGGCGATACGCGACAAGGTGCGCAACCAGGTGGAAATGCGCAACGAGTCGGGCGACAATTACCGGGTGGTCGTGGGCATGGCGACCTGCGGCATCGCGGCGGGCGCGCGGCCGGTGCTGACCGCCATTGTGGACGAGGTTGCAAAGCGCCAGCTGCACAATGTGACGGTTACCCAGACCGGGTGCATCGGCATTTGCCAGTTCGAGCCGGTGGTGGAGGTTTTCGCGCCCGACGGGCAAAAGGTTACCTATGTGAAAATGACCGCGGAAAAGGCGGTGCGCATGGTCAACGACCATTTGGTCAACGGCAATGTGGTGGCCGAGTTCACCATCGGCGCCAACTCGTAACGAAGGAGGAAACAGGATGTATCGTTCCAATGTGCTGGTGTGCGGCGGTACCGGTTGTACCTCCTCCAACAGCGAGAAGATTATGGAACTTTTGAAGTTCGAAATCGCGAAACGCGGGCTTGAAAAAGAAGTTAACGTGGTGCGGACCGGGTGTTTTGGCCTTTGCGCCTTGGGCCCCATTATGATCGTGTACCCCGAGGGCAGCTTTTACAGCATGGTCAAGGAGGAGGATATTCCCGAAATTGTGGAGGAACACCTGCTGAAAGGGCGTATTGTCAAGCGGCTGCTGTACCAGGAGACGGTGACCGAAGACACCGTCCGCTCTTTGAACGAGACCGACTTTTACGCCAAGCAGAAGCGCCTTGCGCTGCGCAACTGCGGCGTGATCAACCCCGAGGTCATCGACGAGTACATCGCCCGGGACGGCTATGCCGCTTTGGGCAAGGTGTTGACCGAAATGACCCCGGCCCAAGTGATCGACGTGATGAAGGCTTCCGGCCTACGGGGCCGCGGCGGCGCGGGATTTCCCACCGGCGTTAAATGGAGTTTTGCCGCCGCCAACCAGGCGGATCAAAAATATGTGTGCTGCAACGCCGACGAGGGCGACCCCGGCGCGTTTATGGACCGTTCGGTGCTGGAAGGCGACCCCCACGTGGTGCTGGAAGCGATGACCATCGCGGGCTATGCCATCGGCGCGAGCCAAGGCTACATATACGTCCGCGCCGAATACCCCATCGCGGTTAAGCGGCTGCAGATCGCCATTGCCCAGGCGAGGGAGTACGGCCTGCTGGGCGAAAACATCTTTGACAGCGGCTTTTCTTTTGATATCGACCTGCGGCTGGGCGCCGGCGCCTTTGTGTGCGGCGAGGAAACGGCGCTGA
>CABQAC010000213.1 GCA_902462035.1 uncultured Eubacteriales bacterium | reverse complement strand
CGGCCGCTTTTTGGCTGTTATTTACTTTTCATCAACAATTTAAGATGAACCCTTAGCTGCAGTTGGCGTCGCGAATCAGGCTAAGCTGATTTACCGGCAGGGCCGTATCGTACACCCGCACATCGTCGATGAGAGCAGGAGGCGTGCGGTCCGCCGTTGTCAACGGTGTAGACCCGATGCGAAGTTCCTGCGTAGGCGCGCTCAGCGTTTTGTTTGGAACCCCGCCCGTGGTGAACACCCGGGTCAGGCTGCCTTCTTCCTTGCCGGTAAACACCTGCAGCGTTGTCCCGTCGTAAGTAACGGCGACAAAGGTCCATCCGGAAAGATCGATAGCGGGCATATTCATATTGGACCCGCCAAAACTGATATAGGACTTGACACCGGTTACCGGGTCGCCGGCTGCATTGACAACCCACTCAAACCCGGCGCCCTTGGAAATAAACCGGTCGTAGATGCCAGCCGGGCTCTGCAGGTTGACCCACTCGGTAATGGTGAATTTTTGTAAGCCGTCGATCTTATTGGAAGCCGTTAGGCCCGGGGAAACATAGCCCGCGCTTGTTCCGGTCAAATCCAGCGCGCCGCCCGCCTTGGTACCAGGGGTTTCGCCGGTGCGTTTGGCGCTGCCGAAGAAGGCGCCGTTGGCCGCGGTTCCTTCACCGTGGTCGATGACGGTCCCGGCGCCTGAGCTGCTCTCGTCAAAGTCGTAATGGAGCAGAAGGGAATAATCGCCTACCGTTATATCCAGCGTTTCGGTCGCAACCGTCACGCCCGCCAGGGTCACTTCAGCGGTAAAGGATACGTTTCCATCGGCAATCGCGGTGACCACGCCCTGGGCATTTACCGTGGCTACCGCTTCGTTATTGCTCGTGTACTGGATCTGCGCTTGCGCCAAATCGGCGGCGGTCCCGTCGTTCATGGCGCCGGTAACGCTTAGCTGGGCGGTATTGCCTACCTGCAGCATGTACATGTCGGTGTGCAGCAAAGCGGTCTTCAGGTAAGTACCGCAGTCGATCACCATGGGAGCGGATTCAATTCTGACACCGTCTTTGGTCACCACTGCCGTAATAGAAACCCGCCCGTTGGACACGGCAGTCACCGTTCCGTTAGCCGAAACTGTAGCAACCGCCTCGTCGGAACTCACATACTCCACCGTTGCGCCGGCCAGTGCAACGGTCTCGCCAGTAGCAGCGGTGCCCAGTGCCGTAATCGCGGCGGTTTCGCCGATTGCCAGCGCTTGTTCGCTTCCGAAAAGGGTGACTTCCGATAAATAGGAGGGAACACCCTTCACAGACGCGTCCATTAAGCCCGTTTCAATGAGGATGACACGGGAAGGCAGGTTCGACGCATTGGAAATATCCTGCGTGAAGGTAATGCTGTTGTTCCCATTCTGCTGGAATTGGTATGTTCCGGCATAAACCGGCATACTTTGGGTGCTGTCCGGGGAAACCCAATCCGCCATGGTAAAGACGGATTGCCCGCCCGCACTTTGGACGGAAACATCCATTGCCGCGCTGCTCTTGCGGTCGATATAGACCAAATAATTGGCTGTCTTTTCCACAGCGGGTAAGAACACGGCGGTTTTGCCGTCGGTCACCACAGCGTCATCTAACGCGGTGATAACAGTCTTGGGTGTGACAAGGTCAAAACTAAGGGTCGGATCTTCCACCGCGGCGTCGGGGCCAACATTTGAAAGGTCGATATCTGCAAAACCGAGGTCATAAGCCGGCGATCCGGCGATCAAAGCATAGTCATGGCCGGCGGCGTTGACGAACATCGGGTTGGAAATTACGCTTCCCGTGTCCTGGCCGCTTGCCACATAGCTCGCGAAAGAGTCCGCGCCGTAGATTGTCAAACCCTGGCCCGCGTTATAATACAGGTTTCGGTCGGCCTTGTAGTAGTACCGGGAATGATTGCGCATATGCTCTTTAATTTGGCTGCCGCGGTCGCCGGGCAGTCCCCAAGCACTCATGTAAATATGGGTGGTGGGGCTTGTCAAGTTGGCCATAATGTTGTTGACCACTTGGTTGTCGTGGCCGGTGTCCATGGTATGTTCATCGTGCAGGAACAGGCAGTTGGGGTCGTCCACAAAAATGTTGTTCTGCAGCAAATCCTTGTGCCCGCTGTTGGTCTGGTAGGAAGCATAGCCCGTATTGTACACCACATTGTTTACGATAGCCGTTTGGCTTGCGCCGTGGTCGGTATAGATACCAATGCCGCCAAAATAGCCCGGCTGGCCTTTGCCTTCCCGTTTTAGGCCCACCACATCGTGGATCAGGTTGTTTTTGAACAGGGACGGGGCGGTCACGGTATTGAGCGGCGCAAAATTGATGGCCCCGCCGTCCGCCGTTTCCAGCATCAGATGGTGCAGATGGTTGTACGCGATAATGTTGCCGCTCTGGTTCTGGAACCCAAAAATACCCTGCCGGTTCATGTAGCTGATCTCGTTGTAAGTGATCATGTTGCCGGCCTTCAGGGCGGTGGCCGCGGTCCGGGAATCCAGCAGGATACCCGCGCCGTTGACGCGGATATGGTTGCCGTCTGTAATGACGTTCCGCGTTATGACATTGCGCAGAGGCGCGAAATTCTTGACCGCTGCTCTGGGGTCGTAGTTGTCGCCGTAGTTCAAAGTCGCCGTGGTCATCAAAATGCCGCCGGCTCCCATCTTTTCCATGGTGCAGTCCTGAATGGTGTTGTCACAGCTGTCCAGGTGGAGCCACATGGCCATGCCGTCCACATTGCTGATCTTGCAACCGTCAAAGGTATTGTTGCAGGCATTGATCAGCTTGACCGCGCCGTCCGTGGGCGT
Source organism: uncultured Eubacteriales bacterium (assembly GCA_902462035.1). Classification (GTDB taxonomy): domain Bacteria; phylum Bacillota; class Clostridia; order Oscillospirales; family Acutalibacteraceae; genus CABQAC01. The sequence continues at coordinate 1,178 of CABQAC010000213.1, read as the reverse complement.
TCTGGTATAGCGGTGGTTCGTCGTGTCCTGCGCGTGGCGGAAGTCGATGCCCTGGAAGGTGAGCCACTGCACACGCTCGGTTCCGCTGGTTTCGGAACCGTCGTCCCCGTTCAGGCGCACGATTTCGTGCAGGTAGGGCGCCACAAAAGCGGTATCGGCCAAAACCTCCCCTTCCAGCGGCGCGTAATACAGTACGCCCGCCTGACCGTCCAGATACCATTCGCCGCGGACATCCAGTTCCTCCTTCACGCCTTCCACAAAGAAGTAGTTGGCGGGGCGGATGGGGTTGACCGCTTCCGAGCTGGGATCGGTACCCGGAACCAGGTTGATGATTCCGGCATCCTTGTTGATGGATGCGATCTTCACGCGCTCGTTCATGTAATGCAAATCCACCACGATGTTGACGAACGCTTGGGGATCGCCGGCCCAGGAGGCCTTGATGTTTTCCGGCGAAAGATGGATGGTTTGATTATCTACCGTCGTCGCCGATACAATAAATTTGCTGAAGCCAAAGGAGCTGTGGCCGCCCAAGCGCAGGTTGTCGTCCTCCGCTTGCACCACCACGCGTTTCTCGCCTTCTACAGCCGGTGGCAGCGAGGTCGCGTGGTTGGGGAACACGGCATTGTCGGTAAAGACAAAGGCATCCAAATGCATCCGCTGGTCCTCACCGATAATGGGGGCGGTGTTCTCCAGACGCAGGGTATGCTCCCCAGCGGTCAGGCTAATTCCGGTTGTCAATCTGTTATAATAAACCGAACGCCAGTCAGCCGTTGGTCTGATATAGCTGCCCGCGTCAAAGGGGACGGCCTGACCGTCAATCTTCAGCCGGTAGTACTGAAGCATATTGGCATCGACCGTAGTCGCGCCCAGCCAAAAGTCGTATACGCCGCTTTCGGGCACGGTCAGCGTGTACTCCACGTAGTCGCCATCCAGTGCCAAGCCGGCCAGGATGCGTTCCGCGTTTTCGTATACATACAGATATCCGTCGCCCATAATGTCGTTTTCCACCTTGTTGGGGTAACGGGACCACGTCAGCCGCCGCTCGTTCCCAAACAGGCTGCGGAAATTCCAGTTTCCCTCCGCCGCGCCGGCGACCGGCATGCTGTAAACCGGGATCCCATTGACCGTGTAGGACTGGGTCCACGTTCCGCTGATTTCTTTCCCGCCGCTCAGGACCG
>CABQAC010000212.1 GCA_902462035.1 uncultured Eubacteriales bacterium | reverse complement strand
AAAACGAAAGTTTTTCCCGCCCCTTATTCTTTCTATCACAGGCCCGCGCCGTTTCTCGCGACGATATCGCGGTAATGGTAGGCCGAATCTTTTAGGGTTCGCTTTTGGGTGGCGTAGTCCACATACACCAGGCCAAAGCGCTTGGTGTAGCCTTCCGCCCATTCAAAGTTGTCCATTAGAGACCAATGGAAGTAGCCCCGCACGTCCGCTCCTTCGTCAATGGCGCGGGAAAGCTCCATCAAATACCGGTCGATCTGGTCGATGCGCTGGGGGTCGTGGCATTTGCCGTCCAGCGAAATCCAATCGTTATTGGCCATGCCGTTTTCGGTGATATAAATGGGCAGATGGTACCGCTCATCCAGGAATTTGGCGATCCAATACAGGCAGGAAGGCCGCACCGTCTTGTTAACCGAACTGCGGGGCGCGCCCGGCTCATCAGGCAGCATTTCGTAATCCTTGGGGTCGGCTACCGCGCGCACCCGGGTCCCGGTATAAACGTTGGTCCCCACAAAATCCAGCGGCTGGCGAATCATTTCCATATCATCCTGCCAACCCTGGGGCAGGTAAGGGTGCAGCTTTTCGGGGTAGGTCCCCAAAATAGGCGGATCGAGCAGGTCGCCGTAACTGAAGTTCAGGTGTTCGCCGTCCCGGCGCATGTTGAACACCAGGTTGCGCGCCGCCTGAATATCCGCGGGGGAATCGGTTTCGGGCACGGCAAGGTACCCGCAGGAAACCAGCCCCACCTTCACCGGGCCGCGGGCGTTGTCGCGGATAGCCTTGGCTGCTTTGCCCATGGCAAGCAAGTTGTGGTGCCAGGCCCGCGCCGCCTGGCGGGCGGGCAGATCGAGCCCGGGCGCGTGGGTGCCGAATTGGTGGCCGAACCCGATGTAGCATTGGGATTCGTTGCTGGTAATCCAATACCGTACCCTGTCGGAAAAGCAGCGGGACGCCAAAGCCGCGTATTCGGCAAACCAATCGGCGCTTTCGCGGTTGAGCCAGCCGCCCTTATGGTACAGCTCCAAAGGATAATCCCAGTGGAACAGGGTAATATACGGTTCGATCCCATTTTCCAGCAATTGATCGATCATGCGGTTGTAATAGTCCACCCCCGCCTGGTTGACCTCCCCCACCCCGTGGGGCAGGAGACGTGTCCAGCTCAAGGAAAATCGGTAGGCCTTCAGCCCCAGTTCCTTCATAAGCCGGACGTCTTCCTTCCACAGATGGTAGCTGTCGCAGGCCGTATCGCCTGTGTCGCGGTTGGCAATTTTACCCGGCGTGCGGCAAAAATCGTCCCACACCGAAGGGGTTCTGCCGTCCTCGTTCACGCCGCCTTCAATTTGATAAGACGCGGTGGCGGATCCCCAAACAAAGCCCTTGGGAAATGACATTTCGTTATCCATCCTTTCGTGCCATTAAGCGGTTTTATTCCGTCTTTCTCCGGTTTTTCATCTATTGTACAAGCGGGGGGCACACCCGTCAACCGTCTGCCGGCAAATGGTAACAAGGACGTTAATCGAGTACAAAATGGAAAAATCCGGCTGCTTGTGCGGATGGATCCCCTGCGGCAGGGCGCCCGCAGGGCTTTTAAACCGCCCGCTCTTATTTGCGGCATGTGTAAAAAATTGATTGACAATTCTTTCACAACAGCGTATGATAAAAATGTCTCAAATGATACACTAGGAGGGCTTTTTATGACCCCGCTGCCCAAAGAACCGGAACTTGCCGCTTTGCTGCGCGACTGCTTTTTGTTCCAGGGGATGCCAGCCGATGTGGCCGCGGAAACACTAAACCGGCCAGGCTGCACCTATGCCGCTTTCGGCGCGGGGGAAGCGCTTTATACCCCGTCCCGCTTCCGGCGGGCGGTGGCGCTGCTGGCCCATGGCGAAGCCGCGGCCTACAAGCCGCACGCGTCGGAACGGACAGTGCTGAACACCTTTGGGCCGGGCGCGGTGTTCGGCGTGGCGGCGGTATTTGCCCCCCAAGGCCGGTATGTGGCTCAGATCGAGGCGAAAAAGCCCTGCCGGGTGCTGTTCCTTTCCCAGCCGCTGCTCGAAGAACTGTTCGAACTGGATATCCGGGCGGCTAAGAACTATATCGCCTACCTTTCCGGCCGCATCCGGTACCTAAACGGCCGGATCGACGGGTTTACGGCAGATTCCGCCGTGGAAAAGCTCGCCTTATTTTTATGGGACCTGTATGCCCGCCAGGGGGAAACGATGGTTCTTCCCTGTGACATGACAAAACTTTCCGCCACCCTGGATTTGGGGCGCGCGTCCCTGTACCGAGCGTTTGGTCGGCTGAAAGCGGACGGCATCCTGGACCGAAGCGGCAAAGACGTGTTCTTGCTGGATCCCCAGGGGCTGCAAGCGCTGCTGCCCCCTGGATTACCCATAAACAACCGTGGATGAAAGGACTGTTGGATCATGAGAAACCCCAAAAAAATTACCGCGTTATTGCTGGCGGCGCTGTTTACGGTGTTCGCCGCGTCCTGCGGCGCCGGCGGCGCTTCTTCCGCCCCCGCCTCCTCCTCCGCTCCCGCATCTTCCTCCCCCGCGGCGGACCAGACCGCCATCCGGGTGGCTGGGCTTAACGGCCCCACCGGAATCGGCATGGCGAAGCTGATGGACGACAGCAAAAACGGCAAAGCCGTGGGCAACTACACCTTTACCCTGGTGGGCGCCCCGGACGAGATCGTGTCCAAAATATCGAACGGCGAGCTGGATGTAGCCGCCGTGCCCACCAACCTGGCCGCCACCCTATACAACAAAACAAACGGCAATGTGCAGCTTCTGGCGCTCAATACCCTGGGGGTGCTGTCCATCGTCACCAAAGGGGAAGCCGTTTCCTCCTTTGCCGACCTAAAGGGCAAGACCATCTACGCCACCGGCCAAGGTTCCACCCCGGAATACGTGCTCAATTACCTGCTGAAGCAAAACGGCATCGATCCGGAAAAGGACGTCACCATCGAATACTTGTCTGAACACGCGGAGTTGGCCACCAAGCTGCTGGCCGGCCAGGCCCCGGTCGCGCTGCTGCCCGAGCCTTTTGTCACCCAGGTAACCACCAAGGACGCGTCTGTCGAAATCGCCCTGAACCTGACGGACGAATGGAACAAAGCGGTGGACGGCAAAAGCGTGCTGACCATGGGCTGCCTGATTGCGCGCAAGGATTTTGCCGGGCAGCACAAGCAGGCTTTGGACCAGTTCCTGGCCGAATACGAGGCTTCGGCCAAATTCGCCAACGAAAACACCGCCGCGTGTGCCAAACTGGTGGAGCAAAGCGGCATCATCGCCCAAGCTGCCCTGGCGGAAAAGGCCATTCCCAACTGCAATATCACCTATGTGGACGGGGCCGAAATGAAAGCGAAGGTCGCAGACTTCTTCCAGGTGCTGTTCGACGCCAACCCCAAATCCATTGGAGGCAAGCTGCCGGATGACGACTTTTACTATCAAAAATAAAACGATCCCCCTGCTGAAAAAAGCGGCCGCCCTGCTGTTTTGGCTGGCGGTGTGGCAATGCGCCGCAATGGCGGTGAATCAAGAAATTTTGCTTGTTACCCCGGTACAAGTGGCCCGGCGGTTATGGGAGCTGGGCGGGCAGTCCTCCTTTTGGATGACTGCGGGCGCCACGCTGCTGCGTATCGCGGCCGGTTTTGGCGCAGCGGTTGCCACCGGCGTGCTGCTCAGCGTCCTGACCACCGTCTTTTCTGTGGCGGACGCGCTGGTCCGCCCATTGCTCAGCGTCGTCAAGGCGACGCCGGTGGCCTCGTTCATCATTCTGGCCTTGGTTTGGATCCGTTCCAACGGCGTGCCGGTGTTCGCCGCCTTTTTGATGGTGCTGCCTTTTGTGTGGTCCAACGTCTCCCAGGGGATCCGCGCTGCCGACCGCAACTTGCTGGAAGTAGCTAAGATATACCAATTCGGCTTGCTCAAAACGGCCCGGTACGTTTATCTGCCCACGGTGCGGCCCTATTTCTTTTCCGCTT
>CABQAC010000211.1 GCA_902462035.1 uncultured Eubacteriales bacterium | reverse complement strand
CCGGCCATATCAAACGCTCCGCGCCCTATTCCGCCGTTTGCTCCCGGGCGTCCGCATCCTGCTCCAATCCGGGCCGGTATTCCAGCAAGTCCCCCGGCTGGCAGCGCAGCGCGCGGCAGAGCGCGTCTAAAGTGGAAAACCGCACCGCCCGGGCCTTTCCTGTCTTCAGGTTTGACAGGTTCACGGTGGAAATGCCCACCAACAGGGACAGCTGATTCAACGACAGCTTCCGGTCCGCCATCACGCGGTCCAGCCGTACGACAATCGCCACTTCCGCCACCCCCGTTAAACCGTCTCGTCCTGGGCGCGCTGCAGGGCGCAGCCATATTCGAATACCTGAGCCAATACCAGCAGCAGCAAGCCCGCCGCCAACGGGGTAACGACCTCCCCCAGCGGCACGCTGCCCGCCTGCCCGGACAGCAGGGCGTAAATCAGGCAGCGGACCGCCTTGGGCAAAACCGCGCCGCCTACTACTGCAAACCCCAGCATGCGGATGCGCCGCACGTTCTGAAACGTAAAAGGGGATCCGCCCGAAACAATGGAGGACAGCACCCGGAACACCAGCCAAAGCTGGCAAAAGGCCAGGGGTAACGAGACCGCCAGCGTTTCCGCCAGCATCGCAAGATGGGCCGTTTTGGGGCTGATATCCCGCGCCGCGGACGCGGACAAACCGGGCATTACAGCGGCGAACTGGACGGGAGACCGGTCAAAGCAAACCCGGGCCGTATCCCCTTGGGCGCCCATCCGGAAGCTGTCCGCCGGCGCGGCGGCGACCCACACGGTATAGGCCAAACAGGCCAGGTACAACAGCGCAAACAGCAAAACCGCCGCACGCAGGATACGGTAAAGCACCGCGCCGCGCCGGATGAACGTCTTCATCTAAAATCCCCCTTTTTATCGCTCTAAACTGATTATAGCAGAGCGAACCGCCGTTTGACAAGATATTTTTAATGATAATCATTAAAAAATAAATGTTTATCATCAATTTCATCTATTCCGCTGTTCTTCTTTTCAGTCATGTTTTCGTTCCGGCCCACATATAAGTGGTATTATGCAAAACGGCAGACAGAAAGGGTGTGGAGGTTTGAAAAATATGTTTTTTCAAACTAATTTTCATACGGCGGCGGGCTGCCCGGCCATGAAAGAAGGGGTGGCCGCATCATGAAATTTTTCAGGCGTCATATTCGGGGGTTGATAGGCGGCGGGTGCTTTTTGCTATTGACCGGGTGCATTTTGTTCGCCCAATGCTTCCGGCTGGATAATCTGGTCCAGCCGCCCAAGGGCAACGCGCTGGAAGTCCAGGGCGATTATATCAAATGGGTGGATTTTACCGTACCGTACGAGGTCATGAACAAAGCCATGAAGCTGGATATTGCCGCGCACGACAAGGCAGTCAGACTAAACTGGATCGAACTGATCGCCTATCTGGGCGCTAAGTACGGCGGTAATTTTGACCGCTACCGGGCCAAGGATCTGGACGCGGTGGTGGAACGCCTGAACCAGGGAGAAAACATGGCGGATATTGCCAAAGACATGAGCTACTATGATTATTATGTGGAGGCCTATACCGCCGTCCTGGGCGAATTTGTGGGGGATTATTGGGTGCAAACCGCCAAAAACGACGGCAGCGGCGAAAAGGAATGGGTGGAAAAATATGGCCTTAAGGCCTTTTCCCCTATTGCAGGCGGATATTATTTCGACCATTACGACGACTTTTGCAACGACCGTTCCTATGGATACAGCCGCAAACATTTTGGCCACGACCTCATGGCGTCTCTGGGCACCCCCATTGTGGCGGTGGAATCCGGCGTGGTGGAGGAACTTGGATGGAACCAATATGGCGGATGGCGGATCGGTATCCGCAGTTTTGACCAAAAACGGTATTATTATTATGCTCATATGCGCAAAAACCGGCCTTACCACCCCAACATCCAGGTAGGTTCGGTGGTCAAAGCGGGGGATGTCATCGGCTATGTGGGCAAAACCGGGTACAGCACGGTAGAGAACACGGACAACATCACCGCCACCCACCTGCATTGGGGGATAGAGCTGATTTTCGACGAATCTCAAAAGGACGCCCCTACCCAAATATGGATCGACCTGTACGAAATCACGAAGCTGCTCAACCAAAATAAGTCTTCGGTGTACCGGGTGGACGAAACCAAGGAGTATTACCGGAAATACGACTTTTTGGAACAAAATCTGCTGGACCAGTACCAAGCCGGCAACGGGTAGCATGTTCTGCGGGGTGGTGTCCGCCAGGCGGGCAGAATATCCTAAGTATGTGCGAAAGGGCGGATCAATTCCATGGTGATCAAGGTTTCACGGCTCGCGAAGGCATCAGTCTGCGCTTTGGCCTTTCTGCTTGCCGGTTTTCTCATCTTTGCGTTATCCCGCCCGGTGGTAACCGCGGACGGCAAGGAAGACGGTATCCCGGTGCCTATTGTCATGTACCATTTTATTTTGGCGGACACCAGCCGTTCGGGGGATTATATCATCACCCCCGCTCAATTTGAAGCGGATTTGAAATACCTGCAGGAAAAGGGCTACCATACTGTGGTGATGTCGGATTTGATCAACTACGTCCATTATGGTACGCCGCTGCCGGAAAAACCGGTGGTTTTGTCTTTTGACGACGGGTACTACAACAACTACCTTTATGCGTACCCTTTGCTGCAGCAGTACAACATGAAAGCGGTCATCTCCATCATCGGCAGCCAGGCCGACCGATACACCGAATTGGGAGAAAACCATCCGGCGTATTCCCATTGCACATGGGACCAGCTGCGCGAGATGGCGGATTCCGGGTTGGTGGAAATACAAAACCACACCTATGACCTGCACACCACCAACAACGGCCGGAAGGGATGCGCCAAAAAGCCTGGCGAAACCGAGGAAGCCTACCGCAAAATTTTGACCGATGACGTGATGAAGCTGCAGAAGAAAATCGAAGAAAACCTGGGGTTCCTGCCGAACACCTTCACCTATCCCTTTGGCAGCTTTACCAAAGAAACGAAGGAAATCATCCGCGCGCTGGGGTTTCAGGCCACCCTGTCCTGCGAAAACGGCATCAGCAAAATCACATCCTCCCCCAACAGTCTTTTTATGCTCAAACGCTTTTTGCGGACCGAACGGGCCGGCGTTGCGCAATACCTGAAAAACCTGGAACAATAATTGCGAACTCGTAACTTGTTTTGCACGCTTGCTTCGTTTATAATAAGAAGCAAATCGGATCCGGAGGTACAATGCATGACCACCGCCAAGGAACGGATCCGCCTGTTCTGGGAATGGTTCCGCGGCCAATCTTCCTCCTTTGCGGCAAGTCTGGCGGCGGGAAGCCCATCCCCTGTGGAGCAAGCGGTCAACGACACCATGCGCCAGTTTGGCCTGCCTTTGCGCTGCCGCGCCGGATGGACCGGAAACAAAGCGGTTTTGTGTATGACCAACCGCGGGGATAAGACCCTGCAATTCCTTGCGCTGTTTTGGAAAGAGCACGCGCCTTATGCCCTGCTCGGCGAGTGGGAATTCTGCACCACCAAGCCCCCGGAACCTTTTTTATCCGGCTGGGTGGAGCTGGACGGCGAACGGTTTTGCTACAACGACTGGATTTTTTATTATGGGCGCCATCCTGCGGTCCAAAAATTCGAGCTGAAGGTGTTCTCTCCTCTGTTCGCTTCCTTAGCGGTCCCCTATCAGTCCAAACTGGTATCCCTGGCGCTGCAAGACGCGCTGGGAGAAGCCTTTCCAGAAATTTATATCGCTCCTGTTCAAACGCTAACCCAGCCGCTTTCCCCAGTACCCCAGGGCACCGTGCAGGCTACGCTGCAGCAATTCGCCGACGTGGCGCGCCAGGCTCCCCGCAGCCTGGGTTGGCCCGCCTGCGACGAACCGACCCAGGTCTGTTACGGGTATCAGCTGAACCTGCCGCCCCGTCGCGGAAAAATCCGAGAGGATATTCTGACCGGGGTCACACGGCATCCGCGGCTGTTGGAGGAATCGGTGGTAACG
>CABQAC010000210.1 GCA_902462035.1 uncultured Eubacteriales bacterium | reverse complement strand
GGTATGCCTTGTCGCCCTCGGAGTCTCGATCCAGATCGCCGGGCGCCACATAGAACATCCCGTCTTCCAGCAAGCAATCGGGCGGCGCTGTATCCTCGTAGTTTGCACCCCCGCAGTAGCTGCCCTGAATCACATTTTTCGGCAGGGCGGCCAGATAATCTTTAAACCACTTCGGATCTGCCGCTTTGCTATAATAGTTGCGGTATTTACCTATATAAATCTTCGTTTGGCTGACTGGATGATTATTGGATAGATTAGCCCAATAAAACCATTGGTTTTTGTTGTTAAAATATCCCTCTGAATTGAAATTATCAACGTATGCTCGATCATCGAAGGATAGGTTCAGCGGCACCCTGGAGACCGTGTCGGAGGACACGGGCGGGATAGAAGATACGGGTTCCGCCGGCGAGACAGACGCGGAAAAAACAGGCTGTGATGACACGGGTTCTGCTGACCAAACGGATTGAGAGGATGCTGACTGGGAGGGAACAGGCGGCAGACTGCTGCCCGACAGCCCCACTGGGCGGCAGGAGGCCGTAAGAAGCAGGGGACATACCAACATGGACGCAGCCAAAAAACGCTTGAACAGTCTGTTCATTTAAACCCTTCCTTTCTCCTCAAACAAGGTTGGTTCTGCTTATCACCGCTACAAAGGGTTATCCTATAATCCTATTATAATCTTATTTATAATTATTTTAAAGTTACATTTGTGTGATCTTCCAATACAATTTTGATACCGTATTACAATTAAAAAAAAGAAGGCCGCATCACAAATTGCCGTGATGCGGCCTTGTTGGTTGTGGAACGTCAAAACAGGATGATGACTTCCTGCTCTCCGGCCAAGTCCATTTCGTATAACCCGTCGGGCGCCAGGCGCAGGCGGCTGTCGTTTAGGGGATGGGGGGCTTCAAAACGAAGCAGCCCATTGCCGGGCACGGGTCGAACCCGCAGCCCTTCCGCGCGCAGGGAAACAAAAATATCGCCGTTCGGCGTGGGGACCGTCCCCTCCACAAAATCCAGTTCGCCCCGGTAGGGGCAGACCTCGTAGGACTGATAACCGGGGGCGGTGGGATGTACGCCCAAGAAGTACCGGCCCAGCAGGTACAGGGGCGAAGCGCCCCAGGCATGGCACAGGCTTTTGCCAAAGGGCCGGTTGTACATGGCATAGTGCTCTGCGCCGCGCAGATCTTCCTTGTATTCCTCCCAAAAAGTGGTGGCGCCCAAATCCAGCATATCGCCCCAATACCGCTTGATTTCGGAAAGAACGTAATCCCGGTCGCCGGTGCGGCAAAGGGCGTCCAATTCATAGAATTGGGCGTAGGGGGTGGTAATGCGCATGACATCGGGGTTTTTCAGGCTTTTGTCCACTGCCACACACAGATCCTCGCCCTGAAGGTACCCGTACATCAAAGCAAAAATGTTGGCATACTTGGTAGGCTTGTGAGGATGCAGGCAATGGCGGAAGCCTTCCTCCTCGGTCCAGAAGTCCCGGCGGATGGATTCCCGCAGCGAGCCGGCCGTGCGGCGGTACAGGAGAGCGTCCCCCTGTCCGGTCAGGGTAGATAAAACATCCATAATTTCTAAACTTTTTAAAAACAGCACTTGTTCCGCGCCTAAAACGCCGAACTTATCCATGTCGGCCCAATCGATAAACAGCCAGTCGTACCCTTTGCCCACCAGGTATCCGTCTTCGTTCCGGCGGGACAGGCACAGCGCCATCAACGCCTCCGCCCGGCTAAAACAGCGACGGACAAAATCCAGGTCTCCGGTGTAAAGGTAGTAATCGTAAAGCGAGATAAACCAGTAAAAAGTATAATCCGGAATGTGGTTGACATGGTTATCAAACGGCGCCTTGCCCGCCAGCAGCACAAGAGTGCGGCGGCAGACCGCCGGGTCGAAAAAGGTGTAATAATTCATTAAAAAACTTTGGTATGCGTCGCCTCCCCAAACCCATCGGTCCCGCTTGATGCCGTCTAAAAAGAATTCCCTGGTATTCAGGTGCAGGGTATATTGGGCAACCTTCCAAATCTGATTCAGGCGGTCGTCGGACGACAGAAAATGCCCCCGCTGTTCCAGCGGAAGGAATTCGTACAGCAGGGTTACCTGGCCCACGTCCGCGCTGCTGGGGCAGATGCGCACATAACGGCAGGCGCGGGAATGGCAGCAGATAAAATCCTGCCCCTTATCGAGTACGGTGCGGTCCAACGTCTCGCAGGTATCCTCGGCCAGGGCTTCTTCCAGACTTTCGCCGTAGCATATGGTGATTTCCCCCTGGTAACCAGGGTTTTGAATGCGAAGGTAGCCAAATGTTTCCTGCCCGAAGTCCCACAAATTTTCACCGATTTGTACCGGCTTTTGTTCCTCGATAGAGAAGGGAAAACCATTGGGTTTTTCCGCTCCGCAATCGGGCGTCAGAAAGTTTAAATCGCCGTTTTGAACCTGCCATTCCCGGCCGCTTTGGATGGTTTCGCCGCTGATTTTTATCGCCGGCAGCAGGCTGGGGCTGTATACCTCGATCAGCAAGGCGTGCTTGCCTGCCGGAATTTGGTAGGAATCCTGGGGCGGCAGATGGACTTGGCTGTCGATTTGGAAAGAGAAAATCCCCTGTCCTTCCACCATGACGGTTTCGTCCGCCGCAAGCTCCACGTTGCGGGAAAAGCGGATGCTGTGAAATGGGCTGTCCAGCCGCCAAAAAGGGGGAATGATGGCGCCGCGCTCGTCCCGCCGGGTTAAAAGCTGTTCGCCAAGCCAGATTTCGTAGTCAAAGGGATACCACATCCAGGGTCCTTCCGTCATTTTCTGATCCTCACTTTCTGAAATACATTACTGGGGGAGGATGGGGGCCGTTTGGTTGGTTTCTGGTACAATAGGCCGCGCTGGCAACCTCATACTGCCCTGCAAGCAGCCAGACCCGATTGAAGCCGATTTGCGCAGGCCGGTTTGCTGGGGTTGGCGCTGTCAAGGCAGGACAGAAAATCCGGGCAATTGGCGGTCATGCCGCCCTTTCCTTTTTTGCTTGCCTGGCTTTGGGCGTTGATGGAACGGCTTTGGCCGGAAACAAGCAGAGGCAAGGGCTGGAACGGGAGCATCCCAGCGTCGCAGATATCAACTTCCTTCATTGTAACCCGCGCAGCTGAAAAAGACAAGAAGCCGCGGGACGGTTTGCACTTTTGCCGCATACCATGGAACGGAAAAACATTGGAATGGAGGAACTCATTTTGTTCTTATTGCCATTTAAGGCGAGTTATTTCGCAAAGATATTAAACCAGCGCCCCCAGGCCGAAGCAGCGCTGAAGGGCAGCGGAAAATACCCCAAGCTGATGGGGAATGTCACGTTTTACCGCACCACTTACGGCGTGCTGGTTTGCGCCAGTATTTCCGGGCTGCCAAAGAACCGGGAAGACCCCTGCAAACGCGGGGTGTTCGGATTCCACATTCACGAGGGAACCGCCTGCGCCGGAAACGAAACCGATCCCTTTGCCGACGCCAAAAGCCATTATAACCCGACTGAATGCCCGCATCCGGCCCACGCGGGGGATCTGCCGCCCCTGTTCGAAAACAATGGTTATGCGTACAACGTGTTCCTGACCAACCGTTTTACGGTGGAAGACGTTATTGGCAGGGCGGTCATCATTCACAGCATGCCGGACGATTTTACAACCCAGCCCGCGGGCAATTCGGGGGAAAAGATTGGCTGCGGTATCATCCGCGGGCTTTCCCGTTAGAACCGTGACAAATCCTTGCCGGTTCACGATATAGCGTTAGGCTCGGACATGAAAACCCCGCCCTAAACTGGACGGGGTTTGGTTTATTCGGCTATTTGAAGGAGGGAAATTTTTTTGTGAAGGGACTTTATCCCATCCGTCCGGCAAGGCGTTCACCGTAATACGGATTACGGCCGCCCCCTTTTTATTCATAACAAAATAAGCAGGGATTCGTCATCCCTGCTTATTTTGCAGCCGAACGTTCCCCTCGCCAAAAAGGCCGGATTCGTTCGCTCTGATTGCAGTTACCCAGGTTTGGATAACTTGTAATGTGGTGAGCCATCGGAGATTCGAACTCCGGACACCTTGATTAAAAGTCAAGTGCTCTGCCAAC